>DASZTW010000022.1 GCA_035547835.1 Acidimicrobiales bacterium | reverse complement strand
TCCGCCATCCGATCAGCCCTCCCCGGCCGCGGCGTAGAGCTTGGCCAGCTCGGGGTCCCGGGCGGCGAGCTGATCGGCCAGGTCGAGCATCACCTTGCACTGCTTCACGGAGGCGTCGTCCTCCATCTTCCCGTTGAGCATCACGGCTCCGGTGCCATCGCCCATCGCGGCGACCACCGCACGGGCGTGCGCCACGTCGGCGGGGTCGGGCGAGAACACCCGCTTGGCGATCTCGATCTGCGCAGGGTGGAGGCTCCACGCGCCGACGCACCCGAGCAGGAAGGCGTTGCGGAACTGGTCCTCGCAGGCGACCGTGTCCTTGATGTCGCCGAACGGCCCGTAGAACGGGAGGATGCCGGCGGCCGCGCAGGCGTCGACCATGCGGGCGATCGTGTAGTGCCACAGGTCCTGTTGGTACGCAGGACGCTCCGCTTCGATGTCGCCGCCGGGTGGGTCCTGGCGCACCAGGTAACCGGGGTGGCCGCCACCCACACGGGTGGTCTTCATGCGGCGGCTCGCAGCGAGGTCGGCCGGGCCGAGCGACAGGCCCTGCATGCGGGGGCTCGCCGAGCAGATCTCTTCCACGTTGTTCACGCCGCGGGCCGTCTCGAGCAGGGCGTGCAGCAGGATCGGGCGATCGAGGCCGGCGCGGGCTTCGAGCTGGGCGACGATGCGGTCGACGTAGTGGATGTCCTCTGGCCCTTCGACCTTCGGGATCATGATCACGTCGAGCTTGTTGCCGATCTCGGTGACGAGCGTGATCAGGTCGTCGAGCACCCACGGCGAGTCGAGGCTGTTGATCCGCGTCCACAGCTGTGTGTCACCGAAGTCGGTGTTCTTGGCGATCTGCACCAGCCCGAGGCGAGCCGCCTCTTTCTTCTCGGTCTTGATGGCGTCCTCGAGGTTGCCGAGGATGATGTCGACCTTGGCCGCGATGTCGGGCACCTTCGCCGCCATCTTCTCGTTGCTCGGGTCGAAGAAGTGGATCATCCGCGACGGGCGGAAGGGGATCTCTCGCACGGGTTCGGGCGCGCCGATCGCCAGCGGTCGGAAGAAGTCCTTGGGGGAGCGCATCGTGCCTCCAGGAGGGGGAGCGGTTCGCGGCAACCCTAGGGATTCGCCGCGGCCCACCCCCAACTGCGACGGATGTCGGTGCAGCCGAAGCCGAGCCCGGTGTCGATGCTGCCGACCGCGGGGTCTGCTCGGCGTGTCGTGCGGGATCAGTGGTCGGCGGTGACCGGCGTCAGCTCGAAGACGCGCAGCGTGCGTCCGCTCCGTGCTTCATAGGCCCGGTAGGGGGGCCACGCGCCCAACAGGGCGGGCCACACGGCTGTTCGCTCGTCGCCTTCGAGCAGCCTGGCCCGCACCTCGATCGAGCGTCCGTCGTGGGCGACGGTGGCGGCGGGCTGTTGCAGCAGGTTGTCGGTCCACGCAGGGTGGTCTGGGCGACCGAAGTTGCTGCCCACCACGAGATAGGCGCCGCCGGGGCGGGCCAAGTACGCCAGCGGCGTCTGGCGGGGCCGACCGGTCCGGGACCCGGTGGTGGTGATGATGAGCTCGGTGATCACGCGGTCGCCGCGGGGGAGCCGACCGCGGCTGACCCGATGGAGAAAGCGATCGACGCGGGGGATCACCGCAGGCGCGAGCCGGCTGAACCAGCGCGTGGCTGCGGCGCGGTGCAGGAGCCGTGCCCAACGAGAGTGGGTTCGCTCGCTGCAGCTCACCGTGGCCTCAGTGGCGACGGGTGGGTCGGCCGGGCTAGGGCTTGCGGCTCAAGTAGCGGCGGTTCTTGAACTTGGCCCGCAGGTAGTCCTTGTTCATCGTCGCGATGAAGTCGATCGAGATCTCCTTCGGGCACGCCTCCTGGCACTCGCCGTGGTTGGTGCACGAGCCGAAGTACTGCTCCATGGTCTCGACCATGGCTTCGGTGCGCTCGTAGCGCTGGGCCTGACCCTGCGGCAACAAGTTGAGATGTGCCAGCTTGGCGGAGGTGAACAGTTGGGCGGCGCCGTTGGGACAGGCGGCGACGCAAGCGCCGCAGCCAATGCACGCGGCGGCGTCGAACACCGTGTCGCTGACCGTCTTGGGGACCGGCATCAAATTGGCGTCGGGGGCGGATCCGGCTTGGACCGTGATGTAGCCGCCGGCCTCCACGATGCGGTCGAACGGGCTGCGGTCGACGATGAGGTCGCGCACGATCGGGAACGCCGTGGCGCGCCACGGTTCGATCACGATCGTGTCGCCGTCGGTGAACTTGCGCATGTGGAGCTGGCAGGTGGCCGTGCCTTTCTGCGGGCCGTGCGCCTGGCCGTTGATCATCAGCGAGCATGTGCCGCAGATGCCCTCGCGGCAGTCATGGTCGAACGCGATGGGTTCCTTGCCGTCGGCGACCAGGCGCTCGTTGAGCACGTCGAGCATCTCGAGGAACGACATCTCCGGTGAGACGCCCGGCACGGCGTGGATCTCGAAGCGGCCGGGCTCGTCAGGCCCCGCCTGGCGCCACACCTTGAGCGTGACGTCGAAGGTTCGGTGCGGGGACCCGGCCGGTTGCGAAGGCGTCGCGCCGGTGGGCTGGTCGGTCATCGTCACTTGTAGCTCCTCTGCGCGAGGTGCACGTGCTCGAACTCGAGGGGTTCTTTGTGCAGCTCCTCGGCGGTGTCGTCGCCGGTCCACTCCCACGCCGCGACGTAGGCGAAGTGCTCGTCGTCGCGGAGCGCTTCCCCTTCCGGCGTCTGGTGCTCGGCGCGGAAGTGGCCGCCGCACGACTCCTCGCGCTCGAGCGCGTCGCGGCACATCAGCTGGGCGAGCTGGAAGAAGTCGTCGACCCGGCCGGCGCGCTCGAGCGACTGGTTGAGGGAGCGGTCGTCGCCGAGCACCCGCAAGTCCTTGTTGAACTCGTCGTACAGCGCGGGGATCTCCGACAGCGCCTTCTCGAGCCCGGGACGGGTGCGCTCCATACCGCAGTGCTCCCAGACGATCCGGCCGAGCTCGCGGTGGAACCAGTCGACCGAGCGGCTGCCCTTGATCGACAGGTAGCGGCTGAAGCGGTCGCGGGCTTGTGCCTCGGCTGCCTGGAACGCCTCATGGCCGGTGTCGACGAGCGGGTGGTTCAGCAGCGGGGCGAGGCCGTTGCCGATCGTGTACGGGAGGATGAAGTAGCCGTCGGCCAGGCCTTGCATCAGCGCCGACGCACCGAGCCGGTTGGCGCCCTGGTCCGCGAAGTTGCACTCACCGATCGAGTACATGCCGGGGATCGTGGTCTGCAGCTCGTAGTCGACCCACAGGCCGCCCATCGTGTAGTGGATCGCGGGATACACCCGCATGGGCACCTGGTAGGGGTTCTCGTCGGTAATCCGCTCGTACATCTCGAACAAGTTCCCGTAGCGCTGCTCGACCACGTCGTGGCCGAGCCGGGAGATCGAGTCGGCGAAGTCCAGGTACACGCCGTTGTGCAGCGGCCCGACGCCCTTGCCCGAGTCGACGGCTGTCTTGGCGTTGCGGCTGGCCACGTCGCGGGGGACGAGGTTGCCGAACGACGGGTACTTCCGCTCGAGGTAGTAGTCACGCTCGGACTCGGGGATCTGGGCCGGCGGTCGGTCGTCGCCTTCCTTGACGGGCACCCAGATGCGGCCGTCGTTGCGGAGCGACTCGCTCATCAGCGTGAGCTTGGACTGGAACTCGTCGCTCGCCGGGATGCACGTCGGGTGGATCTGCGTGTAGCAGGGGTTGGCGAACAGGGCGCCACGTCGGTGGGCCCGCCACGCAGCGGACACGTTGCAGGCCATGGCATTGGTCGACAGGAAGAACACGTTGCCGTAGCCGCCGGTGGCGAGCACCACGGCGTGGGCGGCGTGCGAGCGGATCTCGCCGGTGAGCAGGTCCCGCACGACGATGCCGGCCGCGCGTCCGTCGACCACCACGGTGTCGATGAACTCGCAGCGGTTGTAGAGCTTCACCGTGCCTTTGCCGATCTGCTCGGCGAGCGCCTGGTAGGCGCCGAGCAGCAGCTGCTGGCCGGTCTGGCCGCGTGCGTAGAAGGTGCGCGACACCTGCGCGCCACCAAACGACCGGTTGTCGAGCAGACCTCCGTACTCGCGGGCGAACGGCACACCTTGGGCCGTGGCCTGGTCGATGATGTTCGACGACACCTGCGCCAGCCGGTAGACATTGGCTTCGCGCGACCGGAAGTCGCCGCCCTTCACCGTGTCGTAGAAGAGGCGGTAGATGCTGTCGCCGTCGCCGTGGTAGTTCTTCGCCGCGTTGATGCCGCCTTGGGCAGCGATCGAGTGCGCCCGGCGGGGCGAGTCGTGGTACGTGAAGACCGACACGTTGTAGCCGAGCCCGGCCATCGTGGCGGCGGCGGATGCACCCGCCAGGCCGGTGCCCACCACGATGATCTCGTACTTGCGCTTGTTGGCCGGGTTGACCAGCTTCATGTCGAACTTGGCCTGATCCCACATCTCTTGGATCGGCGCGTCGGGGATCTGGGCGTCGAGCGTGATGTCTGTCATGGAAGTCCTCCGCCCGCGCTACTTCGGGACGCTGACCACGCCGGCCAGGATGAAGATCGGGAACGAGACGTTGCCGGCCACGATCACGGCCGCGAAGCCCTGCGCGAACCGGCGGCGCCACATGTTGAACCGGGGGTTGTTCCACCCGAGCGACTGGAAGAGGCTCCACACGCCGTGGAACAGGTGGAGGCCGAGCAACAGGTTGGCCACGATGTAGATCGCCGCGACCCATGGCCGGTGGAGGCTCTGGGCCACGTTCCCGTAGGCGTCACCGCGGTGGTAGTGGTAGCCGGTGCCGGTCCAGCTCAGGTCGAACAGGTGCCAGATGATGTACAGGCCCACGATCACGCCGCTCCAGCGCATCGTGCGGCTGGCGTAGTTGGCAGCGATGTAGTCGCGCTTGGACTGGTAGTCGACCGTGCGGGCCTTGTGGTTGATCACCGTGAGGCTGTAGGCGGCGTGGACGTGCAACACCACCGCACCGATCAGCACCAGCCGCATGATCCACAAGAACCAGGTGTGCGGGAAGATGGGCACGAGGATCTGGCGCAAGAACTCGCTGTAGTGGTTGAAGTCGGCGGGGCCCACGTACATCTTCAGGTTGCCGAGCATGTGGACGAGGATGAAGCCCAGCCCGATGATGCCGGTGACGGCCATGACGTACTTCTTGCCGAGCGCCGACCGGTAGAACTCGATGGGCCACAGCGCCTTCTTGCGGGGTGGTCCGGTGGCGGTGCCCGTGGCCGGTTCGCGCGTGACCGAAGCCGGTGCCCGTGTCGTCGTCGCTTGCGCCATCGAGTGACGGCCCTCCGCTCGTGTCCGTTCCTGGCGACGCCCTCGCGCTCGCAGCTGGTGCGACGCGCTGGGGCTGTCGATCCGGACGCTATCTCCGCGGCCGTCGGGGAAGGCAATTCGCGCCACCCACCCACCCACCCAAACCGTGCTGTGAGCGCTCA
>DASZTW010000021.1 GCA_035547835.1 Acidimicrobiales bacterium | reverse complement strand
CGGCCCCCCCCACCCCGCGGGGCCCGGGTCGCCACTTTTTTGCGCGGCCGCCGCCCGGCTCCACCTCGTCTCGGCGTGGAGCGCGTGCCACCATCTCGCCCATGCCCTTGCGCCACGTGCTGATCGCCAACCGCGGCGAGATCGCCGTCCGGATCGCCCGCGCCGCTGCCGAGCTCGGCGTGCGAACCACGGCGGTCGAAGCCGCCGACGAGGCGGGATCGGTGCACGGCGCTGCCGCCGACGGCGTGGTCACCCTCGAAGGCGCGGGTCCCAGCGCGTACCTCGACGGCGGGGCGGTTCTGGCGGCCGCGGCCGCGGGTTGCGACGCCGTGCACCCTGGCTACGGCTTCTTGAGCGAGTCGGCCCCCTTCGCGCAGCGATGCGCCGATGCTCGGCTGACGTTCGTGGGCCCGTCGCCGTCGGTGCTCGAGCGCTTCGGGGACAAGCTCCGAGGTCGGGCGCTGGCTCGGTCCTGCGGCGTGCCGGTGGCGGCGGGCAGCGACAAGCCCGTGGACCGCCACGACGCCGGCGCACGGGTGCTCGCCGAGCCCGGCGCGTGGATGTTGAAGGCGGTCGCCGGCGGCGGCGGGCGGGGCATGCGGCTGGTCCGCACCGTCGACGACGTCGACGCGGAGTTCGCCGGCGCGGAGGCCGAGGCGCGCACCGCGTTCGGGAGCGGCGACTTGTTGATCGAGCGGGCCGTGCTCGCCGCGCGCCACGTCGAGGTCCAGATCGTGGGCGACGGCGAGGCCGTCGTCGCGCTCGGCGACCGGGACTGCAGCGTGCAACGGCGCCACCAAAAGATCGTCGAAGTGGCTCCCGCGCCGCAGCTCGATCCCGGTGTGCGCCGGGCGCTCAGCTCGGCGGCGGTGCGAATGGCGGCCGAGGTCGGCTTCCAGGGGGTCGGCACGTTCGAGTTCCTCGTCAGCGCCGACGGCTCGGGCATCGCCGAGGGCGGCGAGCCGTACGTGTTCCTCGAGTGCAACCCGCGCATCCAAGTCGAGCACACCGTCACCGAGGAGGTCACCGGCGTCGATCTCGTGCGCGCCCAACTGCTGATCGCGGGCGGCGCCAGCCTGGCCGACCTCGGCCTCGCGCAGGGCGGCGTGGGTGCGCGCAGTCGGGCGGTGGCGGTCCAGTTTCGGGTGAACGCCGAGGAGTTCGCCGACGACGGGTCCGTCCGGCCCGCCACCGGCGTGGTCACCGACTGCGAGTGGCCGTCGGGTCCCGGTGTCCGCGTCGACACCGCACTCGAGGTCGGATCCGTCGTGTCGCCCCGCTACGACACGCTGGTCGCGAAAGTCGTGGTGTCCGCACCGGACCGTGATGCGTTGCGGGCACGGTCGCAGCGGGCGCTGCGCGACGTGCGGCTCGGCGGGGTCGACACCAATCGCACGCTGCTCGCCGCCATCGCCGCCCACCCGGACTTCACGATGCCGGTGGCGACGTCGTGGTTCGAGGATCACCTCTCGGAGCTCGCCGAGGCGGCGGCCGCGCATCGGGTCGAGTCGTCGCCGCGCGCCGGCGCTGGCGCTGCGGAGGATCAGGCCCGTGTCGCCTCCGCCGTGCCGCCTGGTGCCGTGGCTGTCTTGGCGCCCCTGGCGGCCACGGTCGTCGGGTTCGAGTTGCCGTCCGGAGGCGACATCGCCGAAGGCGCGCCGGTGATCGTCTTGGAAGCCATGAAGATGGAGCACGTCGTCGCCGCGCCCGCTTCGGGGCGTCTGGCCGGTGTGATCGCGGAGCCCGGCGACACGGTGGTGGAAGGGGCCGTGCTCGGCTGGATCCAGCCAGGTGAGGTAGCCGCGATCGACCTGGCCGAGATCGAAGCACTCGACCCGTCGCACGTGCGCCCTGACCTCGCCGAGGTGCTCGACCGCCGCGCCACCGGCCTCGACCCTGCGCGTCCCGAGGCCGTCGAACGTCGCCGGCGTACCGGGCAACGTACGGCGCGCGAGAACGTGGCCGACCTCGTCGACCCCGGGTCGTTCGTCGAGTACGGCCCCGTGGTGTTGGCGGCACAACGGGCACGGCGCTCCGTCGAGGAACTGATCGCCCGCACCCCGGCCGACGGCCTGGTCGGCGGCCTCGCCACCGTCAACGCCGCCACGTTCGGGCCCGACCGTTCGCGCTGCGCCGTGGCCACGTACGACTACACCGTGCTCGCCGGCACACAGGGTTTGCAGAACCACCGCAAGAAGGACCGCTTGTTCGAAGTGGCCGAACGTCTGCGGCTGCCGATGGTGCTGTTCGCCGAGGGGGGCGGTGGCCGACCGGGCGACACCGACGGCGCCGGCGTCGCCGGCCTCGACTGCCTCGCGTTCTGGCTCTACGCGCGCCTGTCGGGGCTCGTGCCGCTGGTGTCGATCGTGTCGGGCCGTTGCTTCGCCGGTAACGCGGCGCTCGCCGGGATGAGCGACGTCATCATCGCCACCGAAGGCGCCAACCTCGGCATGGGCGGTCCCGCGATGATCGAAGGCGGTGGGCTGGGCGTGTACCGACCCGAGGAAGTCGGGCCGATCGACGAGCAGGTGGCCAACGGTGTGGTCGACGTGCTCGTGGCCGACGAGGCCGAGGCAGTGGCCGTCGCCAAGCGCTACTTGTCGTACTTCCAGGGACCGTTGAGCACGTGGGACTGCGCCGACCAGCGGCGGCTGCGGCATCTCGTTCCCGAGAACCGCTTGCGCGTGTACGACGTGCGGGCCGTCGTCGAGACCCTCGCCGACACCGACTCGGTGCTCGAACTGCGACGCGGCTTCGGTCCCGGCATGGTCACCGCCCTCGCCCGCATCGAGGGTCGTGCCGTGGGCATCGTGGCGAACGATCCGATGCACCTCGGTGGCGCGATCGACCGTGACGGCGCCGACAAGGCCGCCCGCTTCTTGCAGCTCTGCGAAGCGTTCGGGTTGCCGGTGCTGTTCCTCTGCGACACGCCCGGGATCATGGTCGGGCCCGAGGCCGAGCGTGACGCAACGGTGCGCCACTCGGCCCGGTTGTTCGTTGCCGGCGCCAACTTGACGGTGCCGTTCGGGACGGTGGTGTTGCGCAAGGGCTACGGCCTCGGCGCGCAGTCGATGGCCGGTGGGTCGTTCAAAGCCGGGTTGTTCTGCGTGTCGTGGCCGTCAGGGGAGTTCGGTGGCATGGGGCTCGAAGGAGCGGTGCGGCTCGGGTATCGCCGTGAGCTCGAGGCGTTGGAAGACCAAGCCGAGCGCCAGGCCTTGTTCGACAAGATGGTCGGCCGCATGTACGAGGTCGGCAAGGCCTTGAACTACGCCACCCACTTCGAGATCGACGACGTGATCGACCCCGCCGAGACCCGCCGGTGGGTCGCCGCGGCGTTTGCCGGCTCTGATCTCGTGCCGTGGTGGCGTCACGCCGGCAAACGCCAGCCGTTCGTCGACACCTGGTAGCCGCTGGCGCCCGCCGCCGGACCCCGCCGGTGGGCGATGTCAGGTCGCGTGCAGGCCCGAGCGGGCACGGGCGCGCCCACGGGGCACCGGCCCACTCGGGCGCGGCCGTCTGCCTGGCTCCTGGCGGGGGAGCGGTACGTGCTCGCCGAGCGCCGGCGGCGCGGCGGGTGGGAGCTTGGCGCACTGGGCGCGCGCTTCCGCGAGTCGGGCCTTGGTGTCGGGCAGCGTCGGGACCCTGGTGTCGGGCGTGCCGGCGAAGTTGATGGCCCAGGTGAGGTCGCCGCACGTGTCGCGGCGCCACTCGGTGAGGTTCGGGACCTCGACCCCGAAGCGCCGCTCGAGCAGCCGCAGGATCGAGGTGTGGTCGAACGTCTTGCTGCACACGTAGCCGCCCCGTGTGAACGGTGAGATCAACAACGTGGGCACGCGGGGGCCGAGGCCGATCGGCCCGGGGATCCCGAACGATTCCGGGGCCATCGCCAGGCCTCGGGGCGTGAGGTACTCGCCGGGCGTGAACGGTTCCGGTTGCGGCGGCGGCACGTGGTCGAAGAAGCCGCCGTTCTCGTCGTACGTCAGGATCAACAAGGTCTTGGCCCACACCGAGCGCTTAGCGGTGAGCGCCTCGAGAATCTGGCGGATGAAGTCCTCGCCCTGCGCGGGCATCTCGTCGGGGTGCTCGGTGGTGGCCTTGGGCCCGACGATCCACGACACCTGCGGCAACCGGCCCGTCTCGACGTCGTGGCGGATGCGGTTGGCGAGCTGTCCGGCCGGCACGGTGGAGCGGCCGCGGCGGAACAGCTCGGTGCGACGATCCTGGTACTGCACGAAGTAGTCGACCACGTTGTCGTCGTAGTCGTCGGGCTCTCGGTAGATCCACCAGTCGACGCCGGCTGCCTGCAGGTTCTCGGGGTACGTCCGCCAGCTGAACCCCGCTCGGGGGTACTTCAGGTTGTTGACTTCCGGGCCGCCGGCGACGCCGTCGGGGTCGAGCGATGCCGACATCAAGTACAGACGGTTCGCCGTGGTCGGCCCCCGCACCGAGCTGAAATAGCGGTCGCAGATCGTGAACGCATCGGCCAGCGCGTAGTGGAACGGGAGGCTCTTGCGGTTGAAGTAGGCCATGGGCCGCCGGCCGCCGTCGAGCAGCGTGCGCGGGTCGGTGCCCACGCCGGTGACGGTGTCGAGCGGGATGTGGCTCGCCACCCAGAGGTTCTCCGAGCCGTTGTTCACGGCCAGATGCTGCGTCTGCCACAGGTGGTCGACGTCGGCCATGCACTGCGCGGCGCTGGTGCGCGGGTCGACGGGCCACGGCCGCACGGTGAGACCCCCGACGGGGAGGGGGTTGAGTTGCTCGAACGCGGTGCGGCCGGTGATCGGGTCGGTCGGCACGTCGGGGTCGTCGAAGCCGATCACGCCGGACAAGGTGCCGAAGTAGTGGTCGAACGCCCGGTTCTCCTGCATGAGGATCACGATGTGCTCGATGTCGGAGAGCTGCCCATGTGCCGGGGCGGGCGCGGCAAGGGCGGCTTGGGCTCGGCGCGACAAGCCGCTGAACACCGCGGTGGCGCCGAGGGCCGTGGTCCCTTGCAGCACGCTTCTCCGTGAGATCACCCGCATGGCCCGTTGTTCGGCGCGGCGTGCGTGCAGCCCTCCACCGGGGGTTCATCTGCGCGACATCGGATGGTCATCTTCGGCGCGACGTTTCGGGTTGCGTTACGACTGATCGCGATATATCGTGATCGTATCGATACAGAGAGAACCCAGGAGATGGCGATGTTCTCGAACCCGTTCAACCAGTTCCCACCCTTGGCCATGGCCGGCTCGCCGACCGGCGCCGGCCCATGCCACGAGCACGAGCATGAGCACGCGTGCGACGCCGACGCCGATGCCGAGGCGGACGGCTGGTCCCGCCTCCGCGCGCGGCTGCAGGTCTGGCACGCCAGCCCCCATGGGGCCGAGCACGGCTGGGGCGATCCGATCCAAGGCCCCGAGCTCGGCCGGCGCGCGAACCGAGGTGGACGAGGTGGTGGCCGAGGCGGCGGCGGCGGCCCTCACGGCCTGGGTCCCCACGCAGCCCGCGGTCCGCGGCGTCGGCACGGGTCCCGCGCCCGGCGCGGCGACGTGCGGGCCGCGATCCTCGCCTTGCTGGCCGAGGAGCCGCGCCACGGCTACCAGCTCATGGAGGAGTTGAGCGAGCGCACCGATGGGATGTGGCGACCCAGCCCGGGATCTGTCTACCCGGCGCTCTCGCAGCTCGAAGACGAAGGGCTGGTCCGCCCCGAGTCGGTCGAAGGCAAGCGGATCTTCCACCTCACCGACGCGGGTCGCGCCGATGCGGAGGCTCGCCAAGGCCCCGCGCCGTGGGAGGAAGTGCTCGAGGGATCCTTCGAGGCCGAGAGCAACGTCTTTCGTGAGTACGCGCTGGTCGCCGCCGCAGTGAAGCAGTTCCGGCGCGTCGGCAGCCCCGCGCAGCACGAGGCCGCGCTGGCGTTGCTGCGCAACACTCGTCGGGGTCTCTACAAGATCCTCGCGGAGGACGACGAGCCGGAGGAGAGCTGAACCTCTCCCCGGCTACCAGCCCCGGTCGACCCACTCCTGGAGGTGGGGCCGCTCGCGGGCGAGCGTCGTGTCGACGCCGTGGCCGGGCAGCACGAGCGTGGTGGCGTCGAACTTCGAGAACAGCCGGTCGTCGATCGACCGGATGATGGCGTCGAAGTCGCCCCCGGGGAACCCGGTGGCGCCCGGGCCGCCAGGGAAGAGCGTGTCGCCCGAGAACAGCAGCGGCGTGCCTTCCACGGCGAAGCACATCGAGCCGGGGGTGTGGCCGGGCGTGAGGATCGTGTGCAGCCGCAGGCGACCGACCTCGATCACCGATTCGTCGTCGAGCACGAAGTCGTAGGACGGCAACATGTCGGCGTCGTCGGCCGTGATGCCCACTTCGTAGCCGGCGTCGCGGACCGCGGGCACCGCCTGGATGTGGTCCCAGTGACCGTGGGTCTCCAAGACCCGGCGCACCCCGAGCGCCTGACACAAGTCGAGCAGCCGCTCGTGCTCGTTGGCGGCGTCGATCAGTGCGGCGTCGCCGGTGGCCTTGCAGCGCACGACGTAGACGTTGTTGTCCATCGGTCCGACCACGACCTTGTGCACCTCGGCCGACCCGTCTTCGTAGTGCAACGTCTGCGTGGTCATGCACCCAGCCTACGGACTTCAGGGGCGGGGCGGGTCGGTCTCGGATCACCCGGTGCACGGCCCCGTTCTGAGGGCCACGAGCGCCTGGCGGTCGGGTCCTGACACTTCTCGCGGCAGATTTTTCGGGGTGCCAAGCTGGAGTGAGCGCTCGACAGCAAGGGGTGGTGATGGCGCGTCGGCTGGTCGGGAGGGCGAGCGAGGTCGAAGTGGGCCTCACCACGCTCGATCGCGCCGCCGGCGGTCGAGGGTCGGTCCTGGTCGTCAACGGTGAGCCGGGCATCGGCAAGACCCGTCTGGCTCACGAGTGGGCGGACGCGGCCGGTCGTCGCGGCTACGAGACGGTGTGGGCGTCGGGCTGGTCCGGCGCCGGTGCGCCGCCGTATTGGCCGTGGTCGGAGGTCCTCACCACGATCGAGCACCCCGAGTTGATCAACGTTGCCCGCGACGCGCCCGACTCGGGTCGGTTCGCCTGGTTCCTGGCCGTCACCGACGCCATCTGGGCGAGGTCGGCATCGGCGCCGCTGCTGATCGTGCTCGACGACGCCCATGAGGTCGACGCCGACGGCCTCTTGCTCACCCGGTTCGTGGCACAACGGGTTGCCCGGCACCCGATCGTCCTCGTGGTGACCCACCGTTCCACGCCTGATGTCCGCCCGGCGGCGGCCGACGTGCTGGTCGACATGGCCGCGTCCGGAACGGCGGTACCCCTGCGCGGTCTCGACGCCGCCGGCATCGAGGCGTTCGTGGTCGAGTACGGGTCGTCTCGCGGAGGCCTTGCCGGCCAGGCGGACGCGCCCGACGCGGCCGGGCTGGCCAAAGCGCTCGAGGCGCAGACCGGCGGGAACCCGTTCTTGTTGGAGGAGCTGCTGGCGGCTGGCGCCATGGGGCCCGCGCTCCCGGATGGCGCCCGGCGGCTGCTGCGCGCCCAACTCGACGCGCTCGACGCGGGGGCTGTCGCCGCCGTCGAGGCCGCCGCGGTGCTGGGCTCGGAGGCTTCGATCTGGGAGGTCGCCGAAGTCGCCGGGCTGACAGCTGACGAAGCCGGCGAGGCGCGCCGGCTCGCCGCCCGGGCGGGTCTCGCCCGCGTGGCGCGGCCAGACCGCTTCGAGCTGCGTCACCACCTCGCCCGGGAGATGGTCGTCGACGGGTTGGCGCCGGAGCGACGGGCGGTGCTGCACGGCCGCTGCATCGACGCCTTGGGCGCCACCGGCGGCGCCGACCGGCGTATCCGCGTGGCGCGCCACGCCCTGGCCCGGGCGGAGCTGGCGCCCGCTCACCTCGACGATTCGGCGGTCGTGGTGCGCACCTGCGCCGCCGAGCTCCTGTCACAAGGGTCCCCCGAAACGGCGGCGGGCCTGTTGGCCGAACTCGTCGACCGGTTCTCCGCCTCGGGCCGACGCGTCGATCCGCAGCTGCGCGCGGAGCTGGGTCTCGCCCGCCAGGCGACCGGACGGCTGGCCGATGCGCGCGCCGAGCTGTGGCAGGCGGCCAGCGGGTCGAGCCAGGTGGACGCCTGTGTCGAGGCTCGCATCGCGCTCGGTCTCGGCGGGGTGTGGGTCGGCCAGCACCGCGCCGTCGACGATCGTCGCGCGTACGGCGACTTGCTCGACCGGGCGATCGAGCGTTTGGAGCGCGACCCCGCGGCGGCCGACGCGGCATCGTTGCTGGCTTCCCTGCACGTGCGCAGGTCCGCCGAGCGTGCGATCGCCGGAGCGGCCGACGTCGCCGACGTGCGCGCTGCCGTCGCGCAGGTGCGGGCCACCGGTGACGACCGGCATCTGGCCGCAGCCTTGTCGTTGCTGCATCACGTACTGCTCGGACCGGAGCACGGTGCGGAGCGTCGGTCCTTGGCGCGCGAGCAACTCGACGTGGCTCGCGCCTGTGGCGACGAGCTGCACGCGCTGATCGCTCGGATGTGGTGGACGGTCGACCAACTCCTTGCGGGTCGTGACGCGGATCGATCGTTGGCCGAGTTGCGGGAACGGTCTGATGCGCTCGGGATGCGGGCGATGACGTACGTGGCCGACGCCATCGACGTGATGCGGCTGCAGCGGGCAGGTCAGCTCGACGCAGCAGAGCGCGCCGCGGTCGCGTGCCGCCAGCTCGGCAACGAAGTCGGTGACGCCGACGCCGAGCTGTACCACGGCGCGCACATCTTGGCGACCCACTGGTTTCGAGGCACGGCAGGCGAGCTGTTGCCGTTCGCGCAGTCGTTGGCGGACTCCGCGGTCTTGCCGTCGGAGAACCCGATCTACACGGCCACCGTCGCCTACCTCGCCGCCGCGGGCGGCGACACCGACGCCGCGGTGCACGCGTTGGCGCGCCTCGACGCGGCGTCGCTGGCCCGTACGCCCACGTCGTCGTCGTGGCTCGTCACGATGTTCGCGTTGGTCGAAGCCACGGTGGCGCTGGGTGACCGCGATCTCGCTCGGCAGCTCTACGACGCGCTGTCGCCCCACGGTGAGCTGCCGCTGATCGGGTCGGTCGGCGTGTGCTGCTTCGGGTCGGCGCACTGGTCTCTCGGCCGCGCCGCCGCAGTGTCTGGCGACCGGACGGCGGCGATCGAGCACTTCGAACGTGCCTCGCGTGCCAACCAGCAGCTCGGCAACCGGCCGATGACTGCGATCTGTCGCGCGGAGCTGTCGCGCTTGCTGGCGGAACGGGCCGCACCCGGCGATCACGCCAGGGCGGCTGGCCTCCTCGGCGCGGCCATCGCTGCAGGTCGGGCGATGGGCCTCCACGCCCGGGTGGAGGAATGGGAGCTTCGCCGGGCGGAGCTGCCGGCCACAGAAGAAGGCGACCGGGGCTGGTGGCTGCGCCGGGCCGACGGTTGGGAAGTGGTGGGTTGTGGCGAGCGAGCGCAGATCCGCCACAGCGTCGGGATGCAACACCTCGCCGCCTTGTTGGCGTCACCGTGCGTGGAGGTGACGGCCGGCTCACTCGCCGGCGTCGAGCTCGTGCAAGCGCGCCAACCCCTCGTCGACGCGTCGACGATCGAAGCGCTGCGCCGTCGGGTCGGCGACCTGGAGCGGGCGATCGACGACGCCGTGCTCGACCGGCGCGAGGAGGACCGCGCCGAGCTGCAGCGCGAGCTCGAAGAAGTGCTCGACCATGCCCGATCGGTGGCCCGACCGGGTGGCGGTTCGCGTGTGTTCGACGATCCCGCCGAGCGAGCCAGGACCGCGGTGCAAAAGGCGATCCGGCGCGCGGTGCGCAGCGTGGGGGCGCAGGCGCCCCAGCTCGGCTCGGCACTCGAAGCGTCGGTCCGGACGGGTCATCGCTGCTGCTACGTGCCGGTGGGCGATGCTCCGGTGACGTGGACGGTGCAGACGTCGGTCGACCGTTGACCTTCGGCGTCGCGCTTCACGACTCCCACGCCATCGCGTCGGGATGGCGACCCGTGGCCGTGCGACGGGCAGGGTCCGTGCCGGCGTCGCCGGCGAGCGTGGACACCACGTCGAACCCCAGCGCCAGCGCCACCGGGATCTGGTTGGGCTCGAACGTCAGGTACGTCAGCGGCGCGGGGAGCCGAGCGGCCGCCGCCAAGTGGAGCGCGTCGACGGTGCGCAGCGGGTGGTCGCAGGCCAGGTCGCCGGCGCGGTCGAGCGCATGCTGGTCGACCGGCACGATCCAGTAGCGATCCCAGTCGTCGCGCAACAGGCGGCGAAGCTGGCGGGCGCTGGCGGGGTCGTCGAGGCGGTCCGCCACCGCCAGCGCCTCGGTGAGCGCCAGTGCCGACGCAGCCCAGTCCGGGTCGCCGGCCATGGCGGCGACGACCGTGGCGCGCCACGGGCCACCCACCCAGCGGCCGAGCAGCGCGGTGGTGTCGACGAAGACCGTCACCCGCGCAACGTGGCGGTCAGCCGGTCGAGGCGGGCACCGGTGAGCAGGTCGACGGTGTCGTCGGGCTCGGGTCGATCGGCGCGGCGCGGCGCGATGGCGAGCCCCCTTGCCGCCAGGTCGGTCAGCGTGGCCGGTCCGTCGTGCGGGCCGAGCGGCCCGAGTTGGGCCACCGGGCGGCCGTCGACGGTGACCACGATCCGTTCGCCCGCGCCGGCGCGGCGGATCGCCGCGGCCGTCTGGTTGCGCAAGTCGCGGACCCCGATGCGGTCGCGCCCGTCGCGCTGCGGCCGGTCCATGTCACCACCGTAGCGCTTCCTGTAGCACCGGTGTACACATCTGGATGTGACGGTTCGATCGGCGTGCGGCACACTTGGCGCCGTTCGGGATCTCGTCCGGGATCCACATCCGCACCCAGGGAGAGCACCCGTGAACTTCGCCTTCAGCGAGGAGCAAGAAGAGCTGCGGCGCATCGTGCGTCAGTTCCTCGACACCAAGTCGCCCGAGACCGAGGTCCGCCGCCTCATGGACACGACCGAGGGCTACGACCCCGACGTGTGGAAGCAGATGGCTGAGCAACTCGGCCTGCAGGGCCTGATCGTGCCCGAGGAGTACGGCGGCTCTGGCTTCACGTTCATCGAGCTCATCGTCGTGCTCGAGGAGATGGGTCGTGCGCTGCTGTGCGCGCCGTACTTCTCCACCGTGTTCGCCACGAACGTGTTGCTGCACTCGGGTGACGACGCCGCCAAGAAGGCGATCCTGCCGGGCATCGCGTCGGGTGAGACCATCGCCACCGTGGCCTTCACCGAGGCCAACGGTCGCTGGGACGAGGAAGGCATCACCGCCACCGCCGAGCAGTCCGGCGACGGCTGGACGATCGACGGCGAGAAGATGTTCGTGCTCGACGGCCACACCGCGGACAAGATCATCGTGGCCGCCAAGACCGGTGCCGGCACCAGCTTGTTCGCCGTCGACGGCGACGCCTCGGGCCTCGAGCGCACCCCGCTGTCGACCATGGACCAGACCCGCAAGCAGGCCAAGCTCACGTTCTCCGGCACCCCCGCGACGCTGATCGGCACCGACGGTGACGGGTGGAACGTGCTGTACAAGGTGCTCGACCTGGCAGCGGTCGCCCTCGCCGCCGAGCAGGTCGGCGGCGCGCAGAAGTGCCTCGACTCGTCGGTGGAGTACGCCAAGGAGCGCGTGCAGTTCGGTCGGCCCATCGGTTCGTTCCAGGCCATCAAGCACAAGTGCGCCGACATGCTGCTCGAGGTCGAGTCGGCCAAGTCGGCTGCCTACTACGCCGGCTGGTGCGCGGCGGAGCTGAACGACGAGCTGCCGTCAGTGGCGAGCTTGGCCAAGTCGTACTGCTCGGAGGCCTACTTCCACTGCGCCGCCGAGAACATCCAGATCCACGGTGGCATCGGCTTCACGTGGGAGCACCCGGCCCACCTGTACTTCAAGCGGGCCAAGTCGTCGGAGCTGCTCTTCGGCGACCCGACCTACCACCGCGAGCTGTTGGCCCAACGAATCGGGCTGTGAGCGTTCGAGGGGGGAAGGAACCTTCCCCCCTCGAGCTTCACCCATCGGTTCGGCGGCTCTGCCGCCGGTAGCCAGCCTGCGGCCGGCTGGGGCTCGGGGCTGGCAGAGCCACACCCTCGCGGGAGCCGGTGCCCGGCTCGAGCGCCGCGGCGCGACAGGGAGCTTGCCAACGTGCGAGCCGCGGCGGGTCATCGCAAGCCAGTGCTCGGGTGGTGGGCCTCGCTGCGGGTAGGACGGGCCCGGGTTCGTAGGGTGTGGGCATGGTGGTGATGGTGGTGCTGATCGCCGTGGCGGTGGTCGGGGTGGTGGTGGTCGGGTTGGTGGTGGTCGGCGGGGAGACCGCCCGGTTGTCGCACGTGGCCCGGCCCGCGGTGTTCGACCTGGAAGAAGCGGTGGGGTTCATCGCAGAGCGGCTGCCCGACGACGTGGCCGGCCGGCTCACCGAGGACGATGTCCGCTGGGTGCTGCGCGCCGATGCGGACACCCTCGAGGAAGCCACGACCGACGCTGAGCTGGTCGAGCTGGGCCCGGAGTACCTCGACGAGGATGCCGCGCTCGCACGGGTGCTGGTCGCGTCGGATGAGGACGAACGTTCGCTGCGCGACGACGACCTCGCCGTGGTGTTGACCTGCCGCACGGAGTACTTGCGAGCGATCGGCGCCATCGGCGCGCGAGCCGACGCAAGCGGCTGACGTCAGCCCTCGATGGCGGCGAGTGTGTCGAGCACGGCGGTGGCGAACGCTTCGGGCGCTTCGACCATCGGATAGTGGCCCACGTGGTCGAGTCGCGTCACTCTCGCCTCGGGCCGGCGCTCGCTGAGCCGATCGACCATGGCCACGCGTGCCACCGGGTCGTCGACCCCCCACACCACTCCGAGCGGCGACGGGTGGGTCTCGATGGCACCCGTGTAGCGGGATTCCTCCGCCCGGCGGTCCTCGATGTAGCGGATGGTGCGGGGCATGAGCCGTTCGCCGTCGAGGTGGTGCATCAGGTCCCACTGGCTCGGGAGCTCGTCGGCGGGGGCGGTGGTGGCGGGCGAGAACGTGTTGGCGACGCCGCGCTGGAACGACTGGCCGTCGAGCGTGCCGGCGGGCAGGGCCGCGTCGTCGAGCGACAACAGGAGGTTCTGGCCGTCGGTCAAGGTGGCCAACTCGAGGTAGATGCTGCCGTTGGTGACGACCCTGGCGGTCACGTCGAAGCCGATCCGCCCTTCGGTGTCGCGGGCCAGCAGCTCGCCGCCGACGGAGTCGCCCATGTCGTGGGTGACCAACGCGACTTCGGTCAGCCCCAGGTCGGCCGCCACCGCCGTTGCGGTGTCCGCGGCGCCGTGGATGCCATAGCGGTGGTCCGGCTTCGCGGACAAGCCGAAACCGACGAAGTCGAACAGGACCACGCGTCGCGTGGCGGCGAACCGGTCGACCACCAACCGCCAGTCGAACGAGCAAGTGGGGAAGCCGTGCAGCACGAACAGGGGAGGGCCGCCGGCGCCGGGCGCACCCGGCACGTCGACCACGAACACGTCGTGCCCGCCCAGCGAGCGCACGTCGCCGCGCTCGCGCCACTCCTGTACCGCCGGTGTCGTCTCGCCCGTCATGGCTGCCTGTCTACTCGGCCGCCCGGCCACGCCCGGCCGCAGCGGTCACGAGCCGGCGCTCGATCAGCTGAAACGAACCGGCAGCGCCGCGAGCCCGCGCAGCACGAGGTTCTCCTTGTACTCGACCTCGTCGGTGGCCAGCTCCCACTCGGGGAAGCGGCGGATCAGCGCGCCGAGCGCGACTTGGCCTTCGGCTCGGGCGAGCGCGGCACCGAGGCAGTGGTGGATGCCGTGACCGAACGACACGTGCGGGTTGTCGGTGCGGGTCACGTCGAAGCGACTCGGGTCATCGAAGACCTCGGGGTCGCGGTTGGCGGCCGCCAGCAACATCAGGACCGTCTCGCCTGCGGCGAGCGGGAGGCCGTCGATGTCGACGTCGGCCATCATCGTGCGGCCGTCGATCTGCACCGGCGGATCCCATCGCAGCACTTCTTCGACCAGCGATGGCACGAGCGAGTCGTCGGCGGCAACGAGCGCGCGCTGGTCAGGATTGCGCAACAAGGCATGCACGCCGTTGGTGATGAGGTTGACCGTGGTCTCGTGACCCGCCACCAGCAACAGCACGAGCGTGGAGTGCAGCTCGGTCTCGTTGAGCCGGTCGCCGTCCTCCTCGGCGGCGATCAGCGCCGACAACAAGTCGTCGCCCAGGTCGTTGCGACGCACCGCGATGAGGTCGATGAAGTACTGGTGGAAGTTGTCGATGGCGGCGCGCTGCGCGTCGACCTGGTCGGGGCTGAGGAGGAAGTCGGGGTCGAGACTGCGGGCGAGGTAGCGCGACCACTCGGCGAACACGGGGTGGTCCGACGCGGGGACGCCGAGCAGCTCGCAGATCACTTGGACCGGCAGGGGATACGCCAAGTCCTCGATGACGTCGATGGTGGCGCCCGGTTCGATCGGCGCGAGGAGCTCATCGACGATCTCGATCAAGCGGGGGCGGAGCGCCTCGATGCGACGCGGGGTGAACGCTTTGGACACCAGGCGACGCAGCCGGGTGTGATCAGGTGGGTCACGGAACAGGAACGGCCGCCGCTCGAGCATCTCCTCGTCGGGGCTGATCAGGCCGGACTCCACCCCTTGGCGGTACATGGTGGAGTTGGTCTCGTCGGAGCTCGCCTGCGGGTGGTGCAAGACCGCGAGGCAGTCGGCGTGACGCACCAGGACGGGTCCGCCGAACAGCGACTGGTGCACCCGGCCGGCGTCGAGCAGGCGCTGGTAGGTGGGATACGGATCGCGGCGGTACGCGGCATCCGTCGGATCGAACATCTCACCCGTCGGTCGCGGATCGAGCACTGCATCGGCCATGACGCCCCCCTGGGTCGTGGTGTGTTCCAGCGTGCCACCCTGGGCCGCTCGGCCCAAGACGTGAGGCCGTGTGGGCCGGTGGTCGTCGGTCACGCTGCGCGCATCTACAGTGACCCCCATGGATCGGCCCATCCGTTTCGAGGAGCACCGCTGGCTCGGTGACAAGCGCAACCAGATCGCGCACGATGTCGATTCGTGCGACCGGCCGGAAGTGATCGAGGAGCTGCTCGCTTCGCAGCAGTACGCCTCGTTCGGGCCGGACACCATCGCGGAGGCGGGCAATCGCTGCTATCGACGTTGCCAGCAATGCCCAGGGGCGCGCGCGGCGGCCGACGCCGAGCTCGCCGAAGCATTGGGGAGCTGACCACGCCCTCGCCGCGCCGGCCGCGCGGAGGCTGACGGCCCGTGGTGGCCATGAGTGAGGTGCGCTTCCCCTCCGAAGGGTTCGACTTGGCCGGCAACCTGGCGATGCCGTCGGCCCTTCGCGTCGACCTTCCCGGCGTCGTGGTGTGCCACGGGTATCCCTCGGGTCCTGTCCGGGCTTCGGGCTCCGGGGCGACGTATCCCGAACTGGCTTCGCGCATCGCGGAACACATCGCACTGCCGGCGTTGGCGTTCCGGTTCCGGGGCTGCAACGGGTCGAGCGGGAACTTCTCGATGGCCGGGTGGCTCACCGACGTCCATGCCGCCATCGACTACCTGCGTGCCGAGTCGGGGGTCACGAGGGTGTTGGTGGCCGGCTTCGGTACCGGCGGCGCACTCGGCATCTGCGCCGGCGCCGCCCGCGACGACGTGAGCGGTGTGGCCGCGCTGGGGGCGCCGGCCGACTTCGACGACTGGGCAAACCACCCGCGCCGCCTCGTCCAGCACGCCCGCGACGTGGGCGCCGTCCACGACAAGCGCTTCCCGCTCAACTTCGATGCCTGGGCGCGCGAGCTGCGCGAGATCCGGCCGGTGGAGGACGTCGCACACTTGGCGCCCCGGCCGCTGCTCGTGGTCCACGGCTCCGACGACGAAGCCGTTCCACACTTCGACGCTCGCGTGCTGTCCGACGCGCATGGGTCGGCCGAGTTGCGGATCCTCGCCGGCGCCGGCCACGCCACCCGCCACGACCCTCGTGCGATCGCGATTCTCATCGGCTGGTTGGAGCGCCAAAAAGACCCGGCGGGCGCGCCGGCGGCTCGCCCCTGACCCGTCGGGCGCTCAGCCCTGACGGGTGGTGTCGCGCCCCGCGCCGGCCCGGTGTGCCACCGCGGCGGCCTGCGTGCGGCTGCGAACCCCGAGCTTCGACAAGATGTTGCTGACGTGAACGCTTGCCGTCTTCACGCTGATGTACAGCTCGGTCGCGATCTCGCGGTTCGTGCGACCCTCGGTCAACAAGGTGAGCACTTCGGCCTCGCGGGGCGTGAGTCCCAACCCCTCGACCCATGGGTCCGGTGCCGGCGAGGCGTCGCCGGTGGGTCTCGGCTCGACGCCACCGCCTCCGCCTTCGTGCGTCCCGTCGGACATCGACCCGCCAGCTGACGCAGGGTCGTTCGCGGAGGTGGTGCCGTTGGCGTCGAACAGGCCGAGACGGGCACGCGTCGAGAGCGACCGGAGCTCCGCGGTGAGCCGTTGCGCGCCGATGCTCGCCGCCAGCGAGTACGCGCCCTGGGCGGCGATGCGGGCACGGTCTCGGGTGGGTGCGTCGAGCGGAGCGGCCTGGTCGACCAGGGCCTCGGCCATCCGCCAGCCCGCGTAGGCCTGGTGGTACGGGTCGGACCACTTCTCTGCGAGCCCGGCCGCTTCCACCCACGCCGCAGTCGGATCGGTTGGCAGATCGATGCGGGACAGCTCGGCGCTCGCCAGCGCAGCCGACAGCGGTGCGGGCATCGAGGCCGCCCGCAGGTGGCCGAGCTGCTGCGCCTCGCGGGCGAGCTCCCGGGCGCGCGCGGTGGCCGCTTCGCGGGCCTCCTCGTCGAGATGGCGCAGCGGATCGAGCAGCCGGTCGGCTTCTCCTCGCACGCCGAGCGCGCAGAGCTCGGCCCGATAGTGGTTTGAGCCCAAGGTCGTTTCGATCCCGCAGCCGTCGTCGACCGCGGCCGCGAGCGCGTCGGGGTCACCTTCCAGCCATGCCAGCTCGGCCCGGTTGCGGCAGACTGACGGCCGGTACTGCATGTCGGTGAGCTCCTGGAGCGGCGTCGTGACCGCGCGCAGCTGGTCGTCGATGCGGTCGGTCTGGCCCATGCGCAGCCGGGCCCACGTCTGGGTGATGACCCCGTGCGCGTCGTTGTGCCGGCTCGAGGGGTCGTCAGCCGACGCGATCACTTCCCGCAGGCGACCGAGGGATACCAGCGCCTCGGCCCTATTGCCGTTCATGAACGCGCCGGCGGTCTTGCGGAGCCCGGCGCGCTGGGAGAACTCGATTCCGGATTCCGCCACCTCCACCGACCGCCGGAACTCGCCGAGTTGGCGCAACGTGTCGCTGAGGTTGATGAAGCCGCGGCAGATGCCGTCGACGTCGTCCGCCTCTTGCGCCAGCGCGAGTGCTTCTTCGAGTGGTTCGACGGCGTCGTCGCGCTCGAGTTTGATGCGCAGGATCCCTTGCGCGTTCAAGCAGCGCCCGGTGATCGCGATGTCGCCGAGCGCACGAGCCTCGACCAAGGCATCGTCGACCGCGGCCTCGGCGTCTTCGAGCTGCATGGCCAGCACCATGCTGGTGGCGAGCTCGCTCTTGAGGAGGCACCGAGCGCGGGTCATGTCGTTGGGCAACTCGGCCAGCGCGGCTCGCATCACCTCGATCGACTCCACGCCCTTCCCAGAGCCGCGCAGCGCGCGGCCGAGCTCCGCGATGAGTCGGGCGCGGTGCTCGCGCCGAGTGGTCGAGCTGTCGGTGCGGCCCGCTCGGGCGAGCTCGTCCGTGGCGAGCGCGGCAGCGCGGGCCGAGTCGCCGGCGAGGCTGAGGCTGTGGGTCGCCGACATCGCCACTTGCAAGCGGTCGACGTTGATCTGCTCGAGCGGGTCGGCCACGTGGTCCCAGTGGTCGAGCACGCGCTGGTACTGCTGCGCGGCGGCCGCGTAGGCGTACGCGTGCTCCGCCGCCCGTCCCGCCCGGTACAGGGCGGGGAGCGCGTGCTCGTGGTCGTGCGCGGCGAGCCAATGCGCCGCCACCCGGGCCGCGGTGGCCGGGTCCGACTGGTGGGGCTCGTCGCTCCACGCCAGTGCATAGGCGGCGTGGAGATCGGACTGCTCGCCCGGCAAGAGGTCGGCCACCACGACCTCGCGCACGAGCGCGTGGCGAAAGTCGTAGGACCCGTCGACGATCTGCAGGACCTGTTGGGAGACGGCTTCGCGAAGCGCGGCCGTGAGTGCGGCGGGCTCCAAGCCCGTGACTGCGGCGAGCAGCCCGTGGCTGACCGGGTCGGATCCGACTTCGGCCGCGACCGCGCGCACCACTTCTTGCACGTCAGGCGAAAGTCGGTCCACGCGGGTGCGCAGCAGCTCCTCGAGACCCGGGGGGACGTGGTCGAGGTCGTCGATGGCCGCGGCGAGCTCCTCGACGAAGAACGCCAGACCGCCCGATCGGCGCGCCACCCGTTCGGCCACGTCGCGCTCGACCTCGCGGCCGAGCAGGTCGGTCAGCAGCACGTGGACTTCGTCGGCGTCGAACCCCTCGAGCGTGATGCGGTCGACGGCGCCGATGCGCTGCAGCTCTGCCA
Organism: Acidimicrobiales bacterium; assembly: GCA_035547835.1. Taxonomy (NCBI): domain Bacteria; kingdom Bacillati; phylum Actinomycetota; class Acidimicrobiia; order Acidimicrobiales; species Acidimicrobiales bacterium. Next base: position 12,913 of record DASZTW010000021.1, on the reverse strand, counting down.
GCGTCGGGCGCAGCGGGTGACGGCGGTGCAACTCGTCGGTCCGGTACGTGCCGAGCAGCAGGATCCGTTCGTCGGTGAGGTTGCGCGCCAGGAACGCGAGCAGGTCGAGGGTCGACGAGTCGGCCCAATGCAGGTCCTCGAAGACGATGGCGAGCGGCCGTTCGGTGGCCAGGCGCTCGAGCAGCCCGAACGCCGACTCGAAGAGGCGTCCCGAGCTGGCGGTGAGGGTGTCGACCACGATCAGGTCGGAACCGGCTTCGCCCAGCTCGGGCAGGAGCCGGGCCAGATCGTTGCGGGCCGGCGCCAACAACGGCGCCAACTCGTCGTCGGGTGTCGAGCGCAGCACGCCGCGCAACACGCCCACGAGCGGAGCGAAGGGCTGGGTGTCGCCCCCTTGGCTGGGGCACGCACCCACCAGCCACCGCGCGCCTTGCGCGGTCACGACATGGCTGAGCTCAACCAGGAGGCGGCTCTTGCCGACGCCCGCATCGCCGCCGACGAGCACCACCCCGGCCGTGCCGTCGAGCGCCCGTTCCCACGCGCAGGTGAGCTCCTCGATCTCCTGGGCACGGCCGACAAATGTGGAACTGGACAGGGAGCGGGCCACCACCCGCGATCCTTGCACCGCTCAGGCGGTGCGCCAACGGACTATTCCGTCGGCTGTGGTCATCGCTGGGTCGAGCCGCGCTTGGCGCGGCGGTTGACCCGCCGGATGGGTGCGTGTGCTTCGCGCTTGCGAGCGAGCTCGCTCGGCAAGGTGACCAGATGGGTGTAGGGAGTCATGGTCATCGTGGCCTCCAGGGTCATTTGCTTCACCTCTGAAGGTACGGAGATCCCCTTCGTCCCACATCGGGCAGATGCCTTAGGCGGGACCTCAGATCTGGGGGTGGGGTGACCGGGGGCACCCTAGTGGTGTGTCTGGTGGGTGAGCAGGTGGTCCTGGCGAGTCATTCGGTGCCGCTGGCCAGGACGCACGACGAAGGCGCAGCCGTGGCTGCGGTGAGGAGGGGGACGCCGCCCAGCGGTGCCGAGGGCCGCCAGGACCGCCCCGCCATTTGCCAGACGCACCACTGGGCGGCACCGCCAGGCGTGGGGGAGGCGCGGCATCCCCGTCCTCGTGCCGAGCGGTCGCTGCGACGCAGCACTGGGCGGCCCGGCAGGCGTGGGGGAGGGCCTCAGTCGGACTTGCTGCGGCCTTTGGCCTTCTGCTCCTTCTTCCACGCGCGCACCCGGTCGAACGACGCCCGTGAATCGATGTCGGCCACCGAGCGGGGGGTCGAGTCGGCGAACGGCCCGGCTGCTTGTTCCCAACCCTTGGGTCGGATGCCGAAGCGCTTGGCCAACACGGCCACGAAGATGCGGGACTTCTCCTTGCCGAAGCCCGGGAGCCCTTCGAGGCGAACCAACAGGTCGGCGCCGTCGGAGGCACCCTCCCAGATCTGCGTGGCCTTCCCGCTGTGGCGCTCGACGATCGTCTGGCACAACGCCTGCACTCGACCCCCCATCGAGCCCGGGAACCGGTGGAGCGCGGGCTGCTGACGGAACGTGTCGATCAGCTCGTCAGGGTCCATCGCCGCGATGGCCGCGGCGTCGAGCTTGCCGCCGAGGCGGTCACGCAACTCGAACGGTGAGTGGAACGCTCGCTCCATCGGGATCTGCTGATCGAGCAGCATGCCGATCAACAAGGCGAGTGGGTCGTCGACCAGCAGCTGGTCGGCGTCCGGATCGCCCGTCACCGGGAACGTGGGTGCAGCCATGAAGGTCAGCGTACGTCGGTCGTGGTCCCCCGAGTCACCCCCCGCCGCCCATCGTGCTGTGAGCACTTCGCCACCTCCGAGGTGGGTTTCTGCTCACAGCACGGAGGGTTTCCCCCGCCGCCCATCGTGCTGTGAGCACTTGGCCACCTCCGAGGTGGGTTTCTGCTCACAGCACGGAGGGGTCTTCTCAGTGGGTGGGGTCGTGGCGGGGGGCATCGAGGCCGTACAGGCCGACTGCGTCGGCGACGACCTCGGGCTTGATCTCGCCGGCCGACGCGAGCTGCGACAGAACGGCGACCACCACGTGTTCGCCGTCGGTGCCGAAGAACCGCCGGAGCGCATCGCGGGTGTCGGAGCGGCCGTAGCCGTCGGTGCCGAGCGACACCCACGGCTTCGGGCTCCACCGCGACACCTGGTCGGGGACGGCCCGCACGAAGTCCGTCACCGCCACGATCGGCCCGGCCGCCGCTTCGAGGGTGCTGGTGACCTGCGGGGTTCGGGCCGTGTCGCCGGGGTGGAGACGGTTCCACTCCTCGACCTCGATGGCCTCTTCGCGCAGGCGCTTGTACGACGTGGCGGACCACAGGTCGATGCCCACCCCGTAGCGCTCGGCCAGCTCGTCGCGGGCCCAACGGGCCGCACGGTGTGCCGTGCCCGAGAACAAGACGGTGGCCTTGGGTGCCTCGGCGGGCAGGTCGGGCACCGGTGCGAAGCGGTACAGACCATCGACGATGCCCCGCTCGACCGTCGCGCGCGCCTCGGCATCGTCGCCCGGCAGGGCGGGCATGGGGTAGTTCTCGTTGTACAGGGTGAGGTAGTAGAAGACCGACTCCGGTTCGGGGCCGTACATGCGAATCAGGCCTTCTCGCACGATGATGGCGAGCTCGTACGCGAACGCGGCGTCGTAGGCTTGACACGACGGGACCGACGACGCCAGCAACAGCGAGTGGCCGTCGGCGTGCTGCAGACCTTCGCCCGTGAGGGTGGTGCGGCCAGCCGTCGCGGCCAGCAAGAACCCTTTGGACCGTGCATCCGCCGCGGCCCAGATGAGGTCGCCCACCCGTTGGAAGCCGAACATCGAATAGAAGATGAAGAACGGCACCATCGGCACGCCCCGGTTGGCGTAGCAGGTCGCGGCCGCCGTGAAGCTGGCCATGGCGCCGGCCTCGGTGATGCCTTCTTCGAGCAGCTGCCCGTCGCTCGCTTCCGTGTAGCTCAACAGGAGCTTGGCGTCGACCGGCTCGTACTGCTGACCCTGCGACGCGTAGATCTTGAACTCCTTGAAGAGCGCGTCCATCCCGAACGTGCGCGCTTCGTCGGGAATGATCGGCACCACCCGCTCACCGAAGTGCTCGTCGCGCAGCAGCCCGCGGAACATCCGGGCGAACGCCATGGTGGTGCTGACCGACTGTTTGGAGCCGGCCAGGAACTCGTCGTACACCGCCGGTGCCGGCAGCTCGAGGGGGCGCCGGACGGCCTCGGAGCGGCTCGGAAGCGGCCCGCCGAGCGCCTTGCGGCGGCCGAGCAGGTAGTCGCGGTGGGGGCTGTCGGGCAGTTGGATGTACGGCGGTTCCTTGCCGTCGGCGAGATCCTCGTCGGACACGGCGTCTTCGAGGTGCAGGCGCTCGCGCAGCACCCGGAACTGCTCGTTGGTCATCTTCTTGATCTGGTGGGTGGCGTTGCGGGCCTCCACCTCGCTGCCGAGCGTCCATCCCTTGATCGTCTTGGCCAAGATCACGGTTGGTGCGTCGGTCTGCTCGGTCGCGGCCTTGTACGCCGCGTACAGCTTCCGGTAGTCGTGGCCGCCGCGCGGCAACCAGCGCAGGTCGTCGTCGGACAAGTGCTCGACCAGCTTGCGCAACCGCGGGTCGGGGCCGAAGAAGTGCTCACGGATGTACGCGCCGGACTCGACGGCATAGTTCTGGAACTCGCCGTCGACCGTGGTGTTCATCTTGTGCAGCAGGACCCCGTCGACGTCGCGTGCCAACAGCTCGTCCCACTTCGAGCCCCACACGACCTTGATGACGTTCCATCCGGCGCCGCGGAACACCGCTTCGAGCTCTTGGATGACCTTGCCGTTCCCACGGACCGGCCCGTCGAGCCGCTGGAGGTTGCAGTTGACGACCCAGATGAGGTTGTCGAGCTTCTCGCGGGCGGCGAGCGTCAAGGCGCCGAGCGTCTCGGGCTCGTCGGTCTCGCCGTCGCCGACGAAGCACCACACCCGCGACTGCAACGTGTCGTCGATGCGACGGTGGTGCAGGTACTTCAGGAAGCGGGCGTGGTAGATCGAGTTGATCGGCCCGAGGCCCATCGAGACGGTGGGGTACTCCCAGAACTCGGGCATCAGCCGTGGGTGGGGGTAGCTCGACAGGCCACCGGGGTCGACCTCGCGGCGGAAGCGGTCGAGCTGCGCTTCGCTGAGGCGCCCTTCGAGGAAGGCCCGCGCGTAGATGCCGGGCGACGCGTGGCCTTGGATGTAGAGCTGGTCGCCGGGCTCGCCGTTCGCCTTGCCCCGGAAGAAGTGGTTGAAGCCGACCTCGTACAGCGACGCCGACGATGCGTAGGTGGCGAGGTGTCCGCCGATCCCTTCGGCCGCGTGGTTGGCGCGCACCACCATGGCCGCCGCGTTCCAGCGGATGTACGCGCGGATGCGGCGCTCGAGGTCCTCGTCGCCGGGGAACCAGGCCTGCTCCTCGGCCGGGATCGTGTTCACGTACGGCGTGCTGATCATCGCCGGGTAGCCCACCTGGAGCTGCCGGGCACGTTCGAGGAGCTTCGAGATCAAGAACCGGGCGCGGGTCTGACCGCGCTCGTCGACCACGAGATCGAGCGAGTCGAGCCATTCCTTCGTCTCGTCAGGATCGATGTCGGGCAACTGGTGCACGAACCCGTCGATGATCATCGGAGACTCCTTCGCACGATCGGGGGAATGTGGTCGCCGGATCCTCCCGTCCAGTGTGCCGTGCTACCCGGTGGTAACCCCCCCGCGGCGGGGCGACCGGCTCGCTGCCATGCTGGTCGGCCATGAGCGACCGTGACCGGCCCGTCCACGAGGCGCAAGGCGAGCTGTTCGCCACCGACACCACCGCCGGTCCGGCAGGCTCGGATGCGGTGGGGGGCGCCGCGGCTGCGACGGTCGTGTTCACCGACGGTGCCTGCAGCGGCAACCCGGGCCCGGGCGGGTGGGCGTGGGCGGTGCCGGGCGGGCGCTGGGCGAGCGGCTTCGACCCGAAGACCACCAACCAGCGCATGGAGGTGACCGCCGTGCTCGAGGCGCTGCGGACCTTCGGTGGTTCGGTCGACGTGTGGAGCGACTCCACGTACGTCGTGAACTGCTTTCGGGACCGGTGGTGGGAGGGGTGGCTGGCACGTGGCTGGCGCAACTCCCAGAAGAAGCCGGTGGCCAACCGCGACCTGTGGGAGCCGCTCATCGACCTGTACCGGTCGCGCCCGGGCGCGATCTCCTTCCACTGGGTCAAAGGCCACGCGGGTGACCGGCTGAACGACTTCGTCGACGGGTTGGCGGTGCAGGCGTGCCGATCGGGCGCCGGTGCGAGCGGGACGAGCAGCCCGGAGCGGCAGTGAAGCGTCGCTTCGACGGCGTCCTGTTCGATTTCGGGCACACGCTGTTCTCGACGGCCGGGGGAGCGGAGGCGTGCGTCGAGTTCGCGGCGGCGCAAGGGATCGGCCTCGACCCGACCGCCGTGCGGTCCGCCATCGCGGCGGCATGGGCACGGGCCATCACCCCTGAGGAGATCGCCAAGGGTCGCGACCTCGATGCAGCGCGCCACCGGGCTTGCTGGCTCGAGCTGTACGGCCCCCTCGACGACCTCGCGCCCGGGTTGGCGCGCCACTTGTACGAGCGCGACACCGGGCCCGACGGTTGGCAGGCCTTCGCAGATGCCCGCCCGACGCTCGTGGCGCTCGACGAGGCCGGCGTGCGCATGGCCGTGGTCAGCGACGTGGCGTTCGACCTGCGCCCCCTGCTCGAGGCCGCCGGGCTCGACCGGTTCGTCCGTGTCTACGTGTTGTCGTACCGACTCGGGGTGACCAAGCCGCATCCGTCGATGTTCGAGCGGGCGCTGGCGGATCTCGGCGTCGCCGCGGACCGGGCGCTCATGGTCGGCGACAGCGCCGCGGCCGACGGCGGCGCGGTCGCGCTCGGCATGCCCGTGCTGTTGTTGCCGCCGCACCACGGCGACGGCCCGCGCGGGCTCGATCTCGTCCGCCGGGCCGTGTTCGCCTGAGCGAGGGTCGCCCGGCCGGCCCGTCCCTCGACCCGTTGTCGCCCGGGCCACCCACCGGTTTCCTTCTTGACCGATCAGTCAATAGAGTCGTGAACCATGGAACTGAACGGGATCTCTGCAATCGTCACCGGCGGCGCTTCGGGCCTCGGTGAGTCGACGGCTCGCCTCCTCGCCAGTCGTGGCGCCAAGGTCGTCATCGCCGACATGAACGCCGACAGGGGCAACAAGGTCGCCGGCGACATCGGCGGCGTGTTCGCCAGCGTCGACGTCACCAACACCGACCAGGTCATCGCCGCCACCGAGCAGGCGAAGGAGCTCGGCCCGGTGCGGGCCCTCGTCAACTGTGCCGGCATCGGCTGGGCCACCCGTACCGTCGGCAAGGGCGGCTACGAGACGGCGCACGACCTCGAGGTGTTCAACAAGGTCATCCAGATCAACCTCGTCGGCACGTTCAACTGCATCCGCATCGCTGCCACGGCCATGGCGCAGACCGATCCCGTTGACGAGGACGGGGCGCGCGGCGCCATCGTCAACACCGCCTCGCTGGCCGCCTTCGACGGCCAGATCGGCCAAGCCGCGTACTCGGCGTCGAAGGGTGGCGTGGTCGGCATGACCCTGCCGATCGCCCGCGACCTGCGCGCGATCGGCGTGCGCGTCAACACGATCGCTCCGGGCCTGATCGACACGCCGATCTACGGCTCGGGTGAGGCGTCCGAAGCCTTCAAGGCCAACCTCTCCAAGGACGTGCAGTTCCCCAAGCGCCTCGGCAAGCCCGAGGAGTTCGCGACCCTCGCGGTCGAGCTGATCACCAACGACTACATGAACGCCGAGACGATCCGGATCGACGGCGGCGCCCGCCTCGGCCCGAAGTGATCTGAGCGCACCACCGGCGTGACGGACGCTCGCCGCGGTGAGCGTCCGTCACGCTGTTGCGCGCCCGAGGAGCCGGCGCAGCGTGGGCTCGAGGTCGGGGTCTGCGAAGGCGAACCCGTCCGCGCTCAGCACGCCCGGGGTCACTCGCTGGCTGGCGAGCAGCAAGTTGTCGACCAGCTCGGCGATCGGCTTCGGTCCCTTGGTCAGCAGCCGGGCCGGTACGCGCACTCTGGCGGGTCGGTGCAGCACGCGGCCGAGGGTGGTCGCGAACTCGGCGTTGGTCACCGGATTGGGTGCCGCCAAGTTGACCGGCCCTTCGATCTCGCGGTCGATCAGGTGCCGTAGCGCGGCGACTTGGTCGTCGAGGCTGATCCACCCGAGCCACTGCCGGCCGTCGCCTGCCGGCCCACCGAGGCCGACCTTGAACAGCGGGAGCTGTGCGCCGAGCGCCCCGCCGCGCGCCGCGAGCACGACGCTGGTGCGGGCCAGCGCGACCCGCACACCGGCCGCCTCTGCGGGGCGGGCTGCGGACTCCCACGCCAGGCACAGCTCCGCGAGGAAGTCGCCGCCGAGCGCGCTGGCCTCGGTGAGCACTTCGTCGCCGCGGTGCGCGCCGTAGATCCCGATCGCCGAGCCGGACACCAACACGCGCGGCGTGTGGTCGAGTTGCCCGATGGCGGCGGTCAGCGCAGTGGTGATCCCTACACGGCTGTCGACGATGGTGCGACGGTGCTTGGCCGTGAACGCCCGTTTGGCGATCGGCTCGCCAGCGAGGTTCACGACGGCATCGACCCCGTCGAGCGCGCGGTGGTCGATCACCCCTGCCGCGGGGTCGTAGGCGACGGTGGCGCCGTCTGCCTCGGCGTTCGTTCGCGCGCCGTGGGAGCGGACGATGCGACGGATCGTGTGCCCGTCGCTACGCAGGGAGCGGACGAGCTCCTGGCCGATCAGGCCGTGTGAACCGGTGATGGCGACATCCATGGGAACCCCCGGAGGACGATGAGAGTCCGTCATTGGCACGCAGGTACGTGCTAGGCAAAGGCCCGGATGGGCCATACCGCCCATCGTTCCACGGGATCCGCCCGGGGCCCGTCAACAGCCCACCCCGCCCTCAGCTCCGAGGAGAACCACGTGCTCCAAGATTTCAAGGACTTCATCAACAAGGGCAACCTCGTCCAACTGGCCGTCGCCTTCATCATGGGCACCGTCTTCGCCGCGGTGGTGGCGGCGTTCGTGAACTTCGTGGTGATGGACATCATCGCCGCCATCGTCGGTAAGCCCAGCTTCGATGCCATCGCGATCCACTGGGGCAAGGCGCTCGGCACGGTCGACAAGACCACCGGCGGCATGGCCTACAAGCACATGATCCACATCGGTGCGTTCATCACGCAGTTCATCAACTTCTTGATCATCGCCCTGGCGGTGTTCTTCATCGTCAAGATGTACGAGAAGTTCTCCAAGAGCGAAGAGGAAGAAGCCGGGCCGACCGACACCGAGCTGCTCACCGACATCCGCGACCTGCTGCAGCAGCGCGGTGGACAGGCCTGACGACCTCGTTCAGCTGATCCCGAGCCGGCGGCCGAGGTCGGACTGGAGGACCCGGACGGGATCCACGCACGCTCGAACGGCCTGCCACTCGGCGAGCCGCGGGTACATCACCCGCACCAGCTCCGGGCGGAGGCGGCTGTCCTTCGCGAAGTACACCCTGCCGCCCGCCTCGGCGACCTGGTCGTCGAGGCGGTCGAGCAGGGTGGCGAGGCCGGGAGCCGTCGCGGTGAAGTCCACCGTGAGGGTCCACCCGGCGATCGGGAACGAGAGCGGTCCGGGGTTGGCCGCCCCGAAGCGCTTGAGCACCGTCACCCCGGAGCCGTAGCCGGCGCCGACGAGTTGCTCGATGATGCGCCGCAGCGCAGCTTCCTCACCGGTCGGCACCACGAACTGCCACTGCAGGAAGCCGTGCGGCCCGTAGACGGTGTTCCATCCGCGCACCATGTCGAGGGGATGGAAGAACTGGGCGATGCGCCGCAAGTGCCCCTCGCGCCGCTTGGGCGCCTTGTGGTACCAGAGCTCGTTGAACGCCCGGATCGTGATCGGGTTGAGCAGGCCGGGAGGCGCCAGAGCGGGCGCCGCGACGATTGGGTGGGCGTCGTAGTCGAGGGGCCGGGCGCGCAGCCGCGGAGGCAGCTCGTCGCGGCGGGCGAAGCGCGCACGGTCGAGCACGGAGCGGCCCAGCCCCGAACCGGTGGCGGTGAGGTCGATCCAGGCCACCGAGTACTCGTAGTCGGCGTCGCCGCGCTCCATGAGGTCCATGACCTCGTCGAGGTCGTCGGCTCGGACCGTGTCGACCAGCAGCCGGCTCGTCTCGATCGGGTGCAGGTCGAAGGTGGCGTCGAGGATCACCCCGGTGAGGCCGAGGCCTCCCGTGGTCGCCCAGTAGACCTCGGGGTCGCGGTCCGGTCCGACGTCACGAAGGCCCTGCGCGGGCGTGTGCAGGCGGAGGCTCCGCACGTGGTTGCCCCACGAGCCGCGCACGTGATGGTTCTTGCCGTGGATGTCGTTGGCGATGGCGCCGCCGACCGTGACGTAGCGCGTGCCCGGCGAGACGGGGAGGAACCAGCCCTCGGGCACCAGCCAGCGCATGAGGTCGTCGAGACTGGTACCGGCCAGCGCCCGGACTCGGCCGCGGTCGCGGTCGAGCTCGAGCAGCCCGCTCACCTGCGTCGTGTCGATGACCCGGCCGCCCGCGTTCTGCGCCGAGTCGCCGTAGGAACGGCCGAGGCCCCGGGCCAGCACGCCGCGCGCCGGCGGGTCGTCGAAGGCGCGCTCGAGATCGTCGACGGTGGTGGCGTCGGTGACGTCGGCTGCCGACGGCGACGTCCGCCCCCAGCCGCTGAGCAGCCGGCGGGTGCCGGTGTCCGGGCCGCTCACGTCACCACAGCTTGTAGATGCCGCCGGCGAACGCCGCGATCCAGACCAATCCGAGCACCTGCAAGACGCGGTCGTTGAGCACGACTTCCTCGGGCTCGCCGCCCCGCCCCTCGTCGGCCAGCAGCGCGTAGCGGAAGATGGCCAAGCCGAACGGGATGATCGACAGTTGGAACCACGGGACGTGCAGGTCGGTGTTCAAGTTCGCCTTCTCGAAGCCCCAGAGGCAGTAGCCGACCAGCACCACCGCCGACGTGACCGTGCGCAGGTGGGTCAGGTACGTGCCGGTGTACGCCGCCAGGTTCGCGCGGGTCTGGCTGGCACCCTCGCCCATCCGTTTGACTTCGGCCTCGCGCTTGCACGCCACCATGAACAGCGACCCGAAGATGGCCACGATGAAGAACCAGTCCGAGATCTCGATGCCCGTGGCGGAGGCCCCTGCAACGGCGCGGAACGCGAACCCCGACGCGACGGCCACGACGTCCCACATCACGAGGTGCTTGAGCCAGATCGTGTAGCAGGTGGTCTGGACGACGTAGAGCGTCACCACCAGAGCGAGCTGCCAAGTGGCCGCGAACGACACGCCAACGCCGGCCACCAGCAGCCCGATGCCGAGCCCGCGGGCGAGCCCGAGGGGGATGTCGCCGGCCGCGATGGGGCGGAACCGCTTGCGCGGGTGGCGCCGATCGGCCTCCACGTCGCCTGCGTCGTTCAAGTAGTACGTGCCGGACGCGGCCAGGCAGAACGCTGCGAACGCGATCATCGTCTTGGCGAACGCGGCGCCGTGGGTGAGGACGCCGGCGGCGCCGGGGGCCGCGAACACCAGCACGTTCTTGATCCACTGCTTGGGTCGGGCCTCTACGAGCAGCGCGAGAGGGAGTGGCCGCCGCCGATGCTCCGGCGACGGGGCGGGCGAGGGGTCGACCATCTCAAGCCTTGCCCGAGACGACCCGCCACAGCGGGCGTGGCAGGTGGCGGAAAGCGGCGAACACCCATCGGAGGGTCGACGGCACCCAGATGGTGGTGCGGCCGGTCTTCAGCCCGTCGATGATCGCGTCGGCCACCGCGTCGGGGGTGGTCGACAGTGGTGCAGGTTCCATTCCCGCGGTCATCTTGGTGTGGACGAAGCCCGGCCGGACCACCAGCACCGATGCCCCCGAACCGCTGAGCGCGTCGCCGAGGCCATGGGCGAACCCGTCGAGTCCGGCCTTCGATGACCCGTACACGAAGTTGGTCTTGCGCACCCGCTCGCCGGCGACCGACGACAACACGATCAGCTTGCCGTGGCCCTGGTCGCGCAAGTGGCGTGCCACGATCAGGCCCGCCGACACCGCGCCGGTGAAGTTGGTGCTGATCGCCGCGGCCGCGGCCACGGGGTCCTCCTCGAACGTCGCTTGGTCGCCGAGCACCCCGAACGCGATCATCACCGCGTCGAGGTCGCCGTGCGCGGCCCAGACCGCGTCGATGACCGTGGCGTGCGACGACGGGTCGAGCGCGTCGAAGGCAACGGTTTCGACCGTGGTCGCTCCAGCGGCGCGGAGGTCATCAGCCACCGCGCCGAGCTGCTCGGGTTGACGGGCTGCGAGCACGACCGTGCGGCAGCGTCCGGCCACGAGTTTGCGGACGGTGGCCTGTGCGATCTCCGATCCTCCGCCGAGGATCAAGATGGACTGCACGTTGCCGAGGGCGTCACGCATCAAGCGCTCCAGTCGGGGAACCGGGGCAGTATCGCGCGATGTCGAGTCGGCCCGGTGCTCGCTCGGTGGTCACACCACTAGCGCGACGCGCTCAGCACTTGGACGGTGAAGGCCACCAAGATGGCCAGGCCGCACACCATTGCGGCGACGATCAGACGGCGAGTGCTCAAGGTCGCTGAGTGTACTGGCGGCGTGCGCGGCCCTCGCTCTCGAGGGTACGGTCGGTGCGACCGGCTGGGGTCAGGGCGATCAGAGGTGTGGAAAGGGGCGGGCATGCGGCACGCAATCGGACGGTGGTGCGCGGTCTTCGCGCTGATGGGTGGGCTCGTCGGAGTGGGGGTGGCGGCCGCGGCCCCGGCCGTCGCGGCGAGCTCGAGGAACTTCGTGGCGCCCAACGCGTCAGAGGCGCACTCGGGCAACTCGTGCGCGACGGCCAAGTACGCGTCGATCCAGGCGGCCGTCGAGGCCACGTCTGCGGGAGGGACGGTGATCGTGTGCCCCGGTACGTTCCCGGGCGGCGTCACGATCGACCGCCAGCTCACGTTGCAGGGCCTTCCCGGCGCGGTCATCGATGCCGACGGTGCGCCGTACGGGGTGGGCGTCGCCGCCTCGTACAGCAAAGTGCTCGGTCTCACGATCGAGCACGCAACGGCGTCGGAGGAGACTCCGGGTGACGGCATCGTCACCGCCGGGTTCACCGAGCAAGGCTTCCAGGTCGCGGACCACGTCACGATCGTGGGCAACCACTTGGTCGACAACGGCGGCGCCGGCATCGACATCCAGAGCAGCTCGTACAACACGGTCGTGAACAACGACTCGGAGTGGAACGGCATCGGGATCAACGTGTCCGACGACCTCGGCGCGCCGAGCTCGCACAACGTCATCCAGTCCAACGTGGCCAGCAACAACCCCGGCGGTTGCGGGATCGTCCTCGCCGACCACAGCGGAGCCGGGATCTTCTCGAACATCGTCGTGGGCAACACCGCGGACAACAACGGTCTCGGCACCCCGTCGGCGCCCGAGGGGTCGTCCGGCAGCGGGATCATCCTGGCCGGCGGTGCCGGTGGCGTGTACGGGAACACGGTCGCCGGCAACACGTTCGACGGCAACGGCCACGCCGGGATCGCGCTGCACGGGCACGCGCCGGGCATGAACTTCTCGGGCAACGTGCTGAGCGGCAACTCGATCGGCACCAACAACTTGCGCCAGGACTTCATGGACCCGGAGACGACCGGCATCTACCTCGGCGACGCCAGCCCGCTGTCGATCGTGGTGTCGGGCAACAAGATCCACGACAACGAGTACGGCATCTTCACGGCAGGTCAGGTCACCCTGATCGGTTCGAACACGTTCACGAACGTCTCGCAGCAGCGCGGCTCCACCCCGTCGTACTGAGCGGGTCGGGGGGGGGGGG
>DASZTW010000020.1 GCA_035547835.1 Acidimicrobiales bacterium | reverse complement strand
AGCCACCGCCCAGGTGGCTGAGCGCTCACAGCAGTGGGGTTTGGTAGCGGTTGGTGGCGGAGTGGTCGGCGGACTCGAGCGTGAGGTCGACTTCGAGCTCGCGGATGGCGCCGTCGGGATCGGGAACCACCAGGCGGATCTGGCCCACCCGGACGCAGGTGTCGGCGCCGATCTCCCCTTCCCAGGTCCATTCGAGTGGGTCGCCGTCAGGTCGCCACGTGGCGCGGGTCGACACTCGCACGTCGCGGACCGGCTCGCGCAGGTCGCTCACCACGTGGACATCCATCGCGAGGGTCTGGCCGGGCACGAGTGGGAACGGGGGGTGGTCGGCGACCACGATCACGGGGCGGCACGCGTCGACCAGCGCGTCCCAGGCCCGCTTGGGTGTGCGCCGGTGGTCGAGCACCGAAGCGGAGATCGCCGGTCGGCTGTCGGCCAGGAAGTAGTGGGCGAAGCCGCCGGTCGGTCGGTACTTCAAGCGCCGAAGCGTCTCCACGATCCGCTTCACGACGATCGCCTGGTATTGCTGGGTGGCGTCCCGCCAGCTCTCCCACGTGGGAAACGAGTCGGGCGGCACGTGGCGGGCGAAGCTCTGGGGCTGGAGGCCGTGGTCACGGGCGAGACCGTCCCAGTCGACGTCGGGCCACAGAGACGGGTCGACGTACGGCGCGTCGTCGGGCACGGCCTGGGCGCCGAACTCGCTGACGAACCGCACCAGGCGGGGCACGGCTCGAGCCAGCCGGTCGAGGTCGTCGACTTCACCTTGGAACCAACCGGGGAACAAGTGGCTGTCGGTCCCGTCGAAGTCGGGAGGGTGCGGGAGCACACCGCTGTGGGCGATGACGGGCCGGGTGCCGTCGGCGGATCGAAGCGCCCGTTTGATCGTGCGGTCGAGCACGGTCTTGTTCCAGTTCGGGAGCTGCTGGGCAGCGAGGCTGCGGCGGTCGAACCCTCCCGGCTCGCCGGCGGGCCCGCGGCCTTCGACGCCGAACGGCTCGTTGTGGCCGCACCAGACGATGAGCGACGGGTGATGCCCGAGCAGGTCGACCGCCCTCGCGGCCTGGCGGGCGGCTTCCTTGCGGACCGACCGGTGATAGCCCCACTGCAGCGGGAGGTCCTGCCACAACAACATGCCGGTTGCGTCGGCTGCCGCGTACAGCTCGGGTCGGCCGATGTGACCGTGCACGCGCAGCAAGTCGAGGCCGGCGTCGCGGGCCAGCATGACGTCGTGCGCGATGTTGCCGGCCGGCACTTCCCCGAGGGGGGCGGCCGCCGGCGCGAGGTTCGCTCCTTTCAGGAACAGCCGCTCGCCGTTGACGTGGCAGATCCAGTTGCGAAGCCGGACCGAGCGGAGCCCGATGATCACCGACCGTCGATCGCTGGGCTCCGGCGCGGCCTGCGGCGTCACGGTCACGGTGAGCTCGTGGAGCGGCTGGTCGCCGAGGGCACGCGGCCACCAGAGGTCGGGCGACGGGATCGTCATCCCCCACTGCACCGTGTTCTCCCCGGCCGCGAGCGGCTGGTCGAGCTCGTGGTCGTGATCGCCGACGGTGGTGCGGATCCGCGCGACGCCCGCGGCGTCGGCGTCGAGCATGGCCGTCATGGCGAGCACGGCGCGTTCCGGTGTGGCTTCGGTGCACAACACCCGCAGCCGACGCACCGCGACGGGGCCGCTCGGGCGCAGGCGCACCGGCCGCCAGATGCCGCCGGGGTTCCAGCCGGGAGCGAGGTGCTCACCGTGTTGGAACACGCCGGTCAGCGCCCGCTTGGCCGTGAGGTCGCCCGGCGGGCTGCACGTCACCTCGATGCCGATGCGATGCGGACCGCCCCGCGCGACGAGGTCGGTGACCTCGAAGTCGTCGGGTACGAAGTAGCCCTCGGTGTCGCCCACGTAGGCACCGTCGAGCCACACGTCACCTTGGTAGAAGATGCCGTCGACCTCGAGCCACCACCGGTCCGTACCGGGTTCCGCCAGCTCGAAGTCCTTGCGATACAGGATCGGTCCGTCGCTGGCGGCGAACTCGGGCACGCTTCGCCAGTGGCCGGGAACGGTCACCGGGGTCCAACGACCGTCGCCGTCGCCCTCGAGCCAGGTGCGGTGCAGCTCATCGTCGGCGATGCTCGCCTGCCACGTGCCGTCGAGCTCCAACGCCGGGCGCACAGGCGGCGCGTGCGCCGCCTCGACCCACCGGTCCGCCATCAGCCCCCAGCCTTGGTGACGACCGTGCAACCCGTGCCGGGCTGTGTGCACACCGAGACCTGACCTTGGAGCTCGCCGATCACGGCGCCCGGGCTGGTGGAGCTGAACCCGATCTCGTAAGGCCCCTGCACGAGCTGGATCTGTGCGGCGGGACGCGGCCCGGTCGAGCTGGTGGCTTGGAACGTGCCTTGCAGCGTGGCGGATCCGGGCCCGATCAGCCGCACCGGGAAGCCGACGTGCAGCGACGCCTGTCGTTGGAAGCTGATGCGGGTCTGGCCGTCGGCGGTGAAGGTGACCGTGTCCATCGGCGTGGGCAGGTTGTTGGTTGCGACGGCGACGGGTGACCCGAGGTGGTACGTCCCTGGGTCGAGCACGAAGGTGCGACTGCCGAGCTGCGGCGTCGCGCCGCCCTGGTCGACGTGGACCGGCACGTCGACCAGGTCGATCGCCCCGGTGCCCGAGAAGGGGAGCGGCTGGCCTGCGTCCCAAGCGATCGAGACCCGTTGGCCGTTGACGACCGCGTCGGTGATGGTGGCGCCGTTGCCCGAGCCGCGCTCGGCCGAGGTCACCGTGAACGGCGTCGCGACGGTCAGGTTCGCTCCTTGCACGTCCGCGCTGGTCACCGAGCCCCCGAAGCTCACCTGGTTCGGCGCCACCGCCCGTCCCTGGATCACCGGCGCCACCGCGGTGCCCCGCCCGATCGGGCCCGGATACGTGGATCCCGGCTTCACGGTGGTGGGGGTGGCGGCCACCAACTCGCCGCGGCTGCGGTGGGAGCGGTGGACGATGTCGGGCTTCACGATCAC
This sequence comes from Acidimicrobiales bacterium, assembly GCA_035547835.1. Taxonomy (NCBI): domain Bacteria; kingdom Bacillati; phylum Actinomycetota; class Acidimicrobiia; order Acidimicrobiales; species Acidimicrobiales bacterium. The sequence continues at coordinate 145,738 of DASZTW010000020.1, read as the reverse complement.
GGTGACGGCCGCGACGAGCAGCACCACGAGCGCCACCGCGCCCACGACGACGCGGTCGGCCCGCACTTGGGGCATGCCGGGGATGTCCGAGAGGGCCATGAGGTCGCCAGCGTGTCACACCGCCCGACGCGGCCGCAGCGCGTCGGCCGGTAGCGTGGCCAACATGTCGAATCGAGCCAGCACTCTGGGGGAACTGCGCGAGTCCGGGTGGGTCTCGCGCTCGGTGAAAGACGAGATCCGTGAGCACGCGGTCGAGCGCATCCGAGCCGGCGAGCCGTTGGTCGCACAGGTCCTTGGCTACGAGGACACGGTCCTGCCGCAGCTCGAGAACGCCCTCCTCGCAGGGCACGACGTCATCTTCCTCGGTGAGCGCGGTCAGGCGAAGACCCGCATGATCCGGTCGCTCACCGACCTGCTCGACGAGTGGATGCCCATCGTCGCCGGCTCGGAGATCAACGACGACCCGTACGCGCCCGTGTCGAAGCACGCGCGCGATCTCGTGGCAGACGCCGGCGACGACGCCCCGATCTCCTGGGTGCACCGCGACGAGCGTTTCGGCGAGAAGCTGGCCACCCCGGACACGTCGATCGCCGACCTCATCGGTGAGGTCGACCCGATCCGGGTGGCGGAGGGCCGTTATCTCTCCGATGAGCTGACGCTCCACTACGGGCTGGTGCCGCGCACCAACCGCGGCATCTTCGCCATCAACGAGCTCCCCGACCTCGCCGAGCGCATCCAGGTCGGTCTGCTGAACGTGCTCGAGGAGCGCGACGTGCAGGTTCGGGGCTACAAGATCCGCCTTCCCCTCGACGTGTTCCTGCTGGCCTCGGCGAACCCCGAGGACTACACGAACCGCGGCCGGATCATCACCCCGCTCAAGGACCGCTTCGGCTCGCAGATCCGCACCCACTACCCGCTCGAGGTCGAGACGGAGATGGCGATCATCCGCCAGGAGGCCCGCCCGATCGACGTCGCCGGGATGACGGTCTCGGTGCCCGACCACATCACCGAGGTCGTGGCCACGATCAGTCATCTCGCCCGTGCGAGCTCGCAGATCAACCAGCGTTCGGGCGTCTCGGTGCGCTTGTCGGTGGCGAACTACGAGGCACTCGTCGCCAACGCGGTGCGCCGCTCGCTCCAACTCGGCGAGACCGACGCCGTGCCTCGCGTCAGTGACCTCGACGCGCTGGCCGGGTCGATGGCCGGCAAGGTCGAGCTCGACACGATCGACGACCGGGGTGACGACGTGCTCGGCAACCTGGTCGCCAAGTCGGTGCTCACCGTGTTCCGCGAGCGCTGCTCCACCGAGCGCCTCACCGACGTGGTGAGCGCGTTCGACGGTGGCAAGGTCGTGCACGCCGGCGACGACCTGCCGGCCGTCGAGTACCTCTCGCTGCTCGACTCGAGCCCTGCGCTGCGCGACGCCGTCACCGAGTTGGTGGGCGGCGACGAGCGTCCCGGCACGATGGCGAGCGCGGTCGAGTTCGTCCTCGAAGGTCTTCACCTCTCGAAGCGACTGAACAAGGACGCCGTCGGCGCGCGCGCCACGTACCGCTCCCGTCGTTAGGCCGCCCCGGTTGGCGGGATGCGGCGGTCAGCAGACGTCGGGCCTTGACCGGGCCGGTACTATCTGACCCATGGCCGCTGGGGAGCGGCTGCGGGCGACGGGCTTTGCGTGCCTGTTGGCCGCAGCACGAACAGGTGACGAATGCGCGATCGCCGAGCTGTGGCGCGTCTACCGGCCGCAGGTCCTGCGCTACTTCAAGGTGGCCGCGCCACGCTGCGCAGAGGATCTCGACGCGGAGACGTGGCTCGAGGTCGCCCGCCGGCTGGCCAGCTTCGAAGGCGACGAGGATGCGTTCCGGCGCTTCTTGTTCACCGTGGCCCGTCACCGCCTGATCGACTGGCAGCGCCGCGAGGCGCGCCGGCCAGCCGTGGTGCTGTATGACCGGCTCCCCGAGCTCCCGGCCCCCGACGCGGCGACGCGGGTCGCCGCCGGGATCGGGCTCGAGGCGGCGCTGTCGCTGCTGGGGGGGCTGCCGGAGCCGCAGCGTGACGCCATCGCGCTGCGGGTGATCGCCGATCTCTCCGTCGGTGACGTCGCGGAGCTGTTGGGTCGGACCCCGGGTTCGGTTCGCGTGCTGTGCCACCGGGGTCTGGCGCGGCTGGCGGCGCTGGTCGAGCCCGACGACCTCGTCGAAGCGCTGGCCTGACGAAGTCGGCCACGGATCGGCCGTCCTCCGACCGATCGACGCCTCGAAGAATTTCTCGATGGGCTGTAACGCGCCGGGACACTTCGACGTTCTTCTCGTTGATGACGTACCCGGTGCGCCGCGACCTCGACGCGTTCACTGCCGAGCGCCTGCTCGGCGGTTCGCCGGGCGCGTCCGACGACTGGGCATCCGTCGCCGAAGTCCTCGCAGCGGTCCGATCGCCCGCCACACCGGAAGAGAACGAAGGCGCCAGCAGCGCCGCGTCGCTGCTGGCCCCGCTGGTCGTCGCTCCGGCGGCGGCTGAACCGGTGCTGCTGGCCGCGTCCGGTGACTCGCACCGACCCCCACGCCGCCTCATGTCCCGGGTGTCGAGCAGGCTGACCGCGGTCTGCGCGTTGGCGTTCTGCGCCGTCGGTGGCAGTGCCGTCGCTGCGGCCACCATGCCGCCGGCGCCCCGGGCCTCGCTGGCGCCGTCGACGGTGCAGTCCGTCGCCACGATCGCCCCGGCACTGCCGGCGCCCGGGTCGCTCCGGCTCCTTGCCGGCGCCGACGAGGAAGCGACCTCGCAGCTCGGTGCCGTGCGCGCCCCAGCGACCGCCGCAACGACGTCCAATCCGGCCGCGGAGGCCGAGGCCGGCGCGACGGCGACGCCGGCGAGGTCGGCTGCCACGCCTGCCGCCGCGCCCGCGGCTCCGGTTGATGGATCGCACCGTCGTGGAGCGAGCGCGGGTGGCGGCAAGTCAGCGTCGGCTCCCGGCCACAACCGGCCGGCGGTCGCGGGCGCCGGCCAGCCGGGCTCGAGAACTCGTCACGGGAAGGTCTCACGGTCGCACCCCCGCAACGGCCACGCGAACCCCAACCACGGCCGGGCGGGTTCGAAGAACGTGCATGCATCTGGGAAATCTCGGTGATGCGTGCCCACCAGATCTGCCTCAACCCCTCCGGGGCAGACCCGATGGAACCGCCCCGCCCATCAGCGGTTCCATCGATCACAGAGGGGCGGGCGTAGGTTTCCGCCCGCTACCTGCGTCCCGCCCCTCTGTACTTCTTCTCACCGCACTCGGCGCCAGCCCGCCTCACTCGTCGGGCACCTCGTTGGCGGCGGCCACCCGCGCCGCCAAGTCGGCGGAGCCCCTCGCCTCGCGGTCACGGTCGAGCAACCCGAACGCCACGTCGAATCCGTGGCCCCACTCGTAGTTGTCGATGCCGGTCCAGTAGAAGAAGCCACGCACGTCGATGCCGCCGTCGATCCGTTCGGCCGTGATGCGCAAGCAGTCGGCCAGGTAAGCGGCCCGGCGACGGTCGTCGGCGGTGCCCAGCCCGCATTCGGCCACCAGCAGTGGCTTGTCGGGCAGGAGCTCGGCCAGGCGTTCCAGCACCACCCCGAGTCCTTGTGGCCACGGCACGTAGCCCATGGGCCCGGGGTTGCCCTCGGGTGGGTAGCGCCGCCACCTGCCGGCCGAGTCGACTGCGATGGCTGCGTAGTAGGAGAAACCGATCAGGTCGAAGGCGTCGCGGTAGTCCGGGACGTCGACCGGAGGTTGGCCGGGCACCGCGAGCACCCCGTCGCGGAGCGCGCCGGTCCAACAACCCCACATGGCATCGTCGATCAGCTCGGTGGCGACGGCCGTCTCGGGCCCGTCGTCGGCGGGGAACACGGGACACAGGCCCTGCACGGTGGCGACAGGGACGCCCCCGCCCCGCAGGCCGCGCCACGCTTCGAGGTTGGCGAGGTGGATGTCGCGCAAGGCCGCCGCGAAGTCGGCCTGGTTGCGTTTGCCGGGCGGGAGGGTCCCGGACAGGAATCCCCCGGCGGCGTAGAAGATCGGTTCGTTGATCGGTTTCCAGCCGGCGACCAGGTCGCCGAACGTCTCCGCCACGAACGCGATGTGCCGCGGCCAGAAGTACGTGCGTGCGTGCCGATCGCCGAAGCCGCCTTCGTCGATCGAGAACCAGCCGGGCAGCGTGAAGTGGTGCAGGCAGACCCATGGACGGATGCCGGCGTCGCGGGCGGCCTCGAGGATTTGGCGGTAGTGCTCGACCGCGGCGGTGTCGCGCTGGCCGGGCCGTGGTTCGATCCGGGCCCATTCGATCGACAGGCGGTGGTGGGTGAGACCGAGGTCCGCCAGGCGGGCGAAGTCGTCGGCGTAGCGGGTGCCGAACCCGTTGCCGTCGCCGCTCGGCGGGGCGTGGCCGTCGCGTTCCCACGCGGCCCAGTCCGAGGCAGGCGCGGCGCCTTCGGTCTGGGTCGACGACGCGCCGGTGCCCCACAGGAAGCCGTCGGGGAAGCGGTAAGAGGTCACCGGCGCATCATGTCGCACGCCGGTCGCGCTCGCGGGTGGTGCCGGGCGGGCACCGGTACGCTTGCCGCGTGGCTGCCGGACACCGCTTCCGTTACTCGCGTTGGGACGGGACCCAGACCGGGTTCGATTTCGACGCTGACGACCTCTTCGCCGAGATCAACGACGACCTCCTGTACCACGGCGACTTGAACGCCGCCCTGCGGCGCTTGATGCAGCAGGGGTTCCGCGACCGCGACGACCGCCAGGTCCAGGGTCTGCGCGAGCTGATGGAGCGCTTGCGCGACCGCCGCCGCGAGCTGCTCGAGCAGCACGATCTCGGCGGGGTGTACGACGACATCGCCCAGCGGCTCCGCGACGTGGTCGACACCGAGCGCGGCGCGCTCGACGAGCTGGTCGAGGAAGCACGTGCGTCTGGCGACGCTCGCCGGCAGGAAGTCACCGAGGAAGCGGTCAGCGGGCGCCAGATGGAGCTCGACCTGTTGCCGCCCGACCTCGCCGGCATGGTGCGCGAGCTGCAGAAGTACGAGTTCACATCGAGCGAGGCCCGCGAGCAGTTCGAAGAGCTGATGGAGCAGCTCCGCCAAGAGCTGATCCAACGGCAGTTCAACCAGATGTCGGGCGCCATGCAGAACATGTCGCCTGAGGACCTCAACCGGATGAAGGACATGATGGCCGAGCTGAACCACATGCTCGACCAGCGTGCCGCGGGGGAGGAGCCCGACTTCGAGGGCTTCATGGATCGCTATGGCGACTTCTTCCCCGAGAACCCCCGCAACCTCGACGAGCTGCTCGAGGTGATGGCCCAGCGGATGGCCGCCATGCAGGCTCTCATGAACTCGATGTCGCCGGAACAGCGCGCCCAGCTCCAGGCGTTGTCCGACCAGTTGCTCGAGGACATGGACCTCCGCTGGCAGGCAGACCAGCTCGGCGAGCACCTCCGGGGCCTGTTCCCGCAGATGGGCTGGGACCGCAGTTACGACTTCGAGGGCCAGGACCCGCTCGGCTTCGCAGAAGCCGCCGCCATGATGAACACGCTCGGCGACCTCGACCAGCTCGAACAGATGATGAAAGGCGCGTCGAGCCCGGGCGCCCTCGCCGAAGTCGACATCGACCGTGCCCGTGACCTGCTCGGCGACGACGCGGCACACTCGCTCGACCGTTTGAGCGAGCTGGCCAAGATGCTCGAGGACGCGGGGCTGATCGAGCAGCGCGAGGGCCGCTTGGAGCTGACGCCCGCCGGCTTGCGCCGCATCGGCCAGAACGCCTTGAGCGACTTGTTCGCCAAGCTCACCCGTGATCGTCTCGGCAAGCACGAGATCGAAAAGATCGGCATCGGCCACGAGCGCACGTTCGAGACCAAGGCGTACGAGTACGGCGACCCGTTCAACCTCGACATCGGCCGCACGATCCGCAACGCTGTGCAGCGCCAGGCCGGCGAGCGGTCGGAGCGAGCATTGCCTGTCCACCTCCGGCCCGACGACTTCGAGGTCGAGCGGACCGAACAGGTCGTGCGGTCGGCCACCGTCTTGATGGTCGACTTGTCACTGTCGATGCCGATGCGCGACAACTTCCTCGCCGCCAAGAAGGTGGCGATGGCGCTGCACTCGCTCATCTCCACCCAGTTCCCTCGCGATTACCTCGGGATGGTGGGCTTCAGCGAGGTCGCCCGCATCGTCGAGCCCGAGCACCTCCCAGAGGTGTCGTGGGACTTCGTGTACGGCACCAACATGCAGCACGGCTTCGCACTGTCGCGCCAACTGCTCGCCCGCCAGCACGGCCACAAGCAGATCATCATGATCACCGACGGCGAGCCCACCGCCCACATCACCCCGAGCGGCGAAGTGCTGTTCAACTACCCGCCGATCCCCGAGACGGTCGAGGCCACGCTCACCGAGGTCGTCCGCTGCACCCGCGACAACATCCGCATCAACACGTTCATGCTCGACGCCACCGGCTACCTCCAGCACTTCATCGAGCAGCTCACCGAGCTGAACCGCGGCCGCGCGTTCTTCACCACCCCCGAGACGCTCGGCGAGTACGTGCTGGTCGACTGGGTGGAACAACGCCGCTCGCTGTCGCGCCGCGGCCGTCGCGCCGGCTGACCTGCCGGGTCGCCACGACGCGGTCGATCCCCGAACGGGGCCGTCAAGAGAAGATCGGTCCGCCGTGTCCCGGCAGTGGAATGCCGGCTGTCCCGCGGGCCGCGCGGGTCGGTCAGAGCCCGTGGGTGTCCAAGAAGGCGTCGACCGCGCCGGCGATCTCGTCCGGATGCTCGATCGGCAGGGTGTGGCCGGCCTCGTCGAACCACACGATCTCGCTGCCCGTGATCCGCTCGTGCAGCTCGGATTGGATCCGCGGCGGGCAGAACTGGTCGCGGCCCGCGGCGAGGATGAGCGTCGGGGCGCGCACGGACTCCAGCATGTCGGCGGCCGAGTGGCGGCGCATGGCATCGGCCAACAGCGTGAGGAAGCCAGGGTCTCGGGTGGCGAGATGGCGCAGGTAGGGGCCCAGGTCGGCGGGTGCGACCCGATCGCCGGTCGCGCCGATCAGCCGCGCCCCCACCGTGCTGGTGCGTTCGATCCCGACCAGCGCTTGCATCGGCCTCAGGAGCTCGGGCGCCGCGCGGGCCACGAGGTAGGCGAACGGGAAGAGCCGCTCGGCGAGGTTGCCGCCGTAGAACGTGCGCAACGGGTTCTCGAACGGGCCGGCCACCAGCACGAGCGCGGCCACCTGTTCGGGGTGGCGGCGGTACAGCTCCAGGGCGATCTGCACGCCCATCGAGTGGCCGATCACCACGGCGGGTCGCCGCCCGGTGGTCGCGTCGGCCAGGACGCCGACGAGGTCGTCGGCGAGCCTGGAGATGGCCAAGTCCTCCCACGTCAGACCCCGCGCTGCCCGGCCAGGTGCGCGGGGAAGTCCCGATGCCCCGTGGCCGCGGGTGTCGGCGATCACCGCTGGGTGCCCGCTGGCCGCGAGGTGCGGTGCGAGGTAGGCCCAGTACGCGTCGCTGCACGACCAGCCGTTGGCGAACAGGACCGGGGTCGCGTCGCTCGCCTGCACTCGTCGCCTTGCTCGGTGCGGCCCTTCGTCGCGGGTGAGGATCGTGTACGCGAGGGGGGTGCCGTCGTCGGCGACGACCTTGCGGTCCTTCGGAAACAGCGCGTACGAGGCGTCGGCGTCGGGGGCCGGCGCCCACCCCCCGGGGGTGCTCAACGGCTGTTCCCCTTGCGCGATTGGCCCGGAGCGGCGAAGATCACAGTGTTGTAATTACATCGTCGTACGGCGTGGTGCCGCTGCATCGTACGTCCACCGCCTCGATGATCCACCTGGGGGTGAGGTCGTGATTCACACCTCGATCCAAGTAGCGCCAACAACTGAGGAGCCAGGCTGGCAGGACTTCGCCAACTGCCTGGGCGTCGACCCCGACTTGTTCTTCCCGGAGCGAGGAGCGTCGACGCGCGAGGCCAAAGAGGTCTGCCGGGGGTGCGTGGTGCGCGAGTCCTGTCTCGAGTACGCGCTGACGCACGGGGAGAAGTTCGGCATCTGGGGCGGCATGAGCGAGCGTGAGCGCCGGCGGATCCGCCGCGCCCGGGCGCTCGCCCAACGAGCCAGCCAGACCGCCTGATCCCGAAGCCCGCGTCACTCACGCTCGGCGCCGACCCGATTCGGCTTCGCGCAGGCGCGCTTCGATCGTGCGGTCCGGGTCGAGGCCGAGCGCAGCCCAGCGCTCCGGAGGCGTCAACTCCAACACCGCCTGCGGCAACAGGCCGACCAACTCCGCGCCCTCGACATCGGTGCCGATGTCGCTCGCGGCGGCCGTGACCACGGCGGCTGCCGTACCAGGTCCGCACTCCAGAGGGTCGACCAAGTTCATCGACACCTGCATCCGTCCGCCCACGTCGAGGCCGAGCGCGCGGATGCCCGGGCTGCGCACCCGTGAGGCGATCTCCTGCGCGGTGGGCAGATCCGCGTCCTTCAGCCAGATGTTGTAGGCGACGAGCGGCGGCCGGGCCCCCACGGCGGTGGCGCCCGCAGTCGGGTGGGGTACGGGCGGTCCATCATCGGGCTCGAGCGTTGTGAACGCTCCCCGGCGGACTTGCGGCAGGGTGCGTTCGGGTCCGTACCGGAAGCACGGCAGGCCCAACTCCCGTGCAGCCCACCTGCTGAACGCGTCGCGGGCCGCGATCGCCCGGGACATCGGCGCGGTGCCGAGTGGCACGAACGGCACGACATCGACCACGCCGATCCTTGGGTGCACGCCGCGGTGCTCGGAAAGGTCGAGCAGCGCGACCGCCGCCCTGGTCAGCCGCCGGGGTGCTTCGGTGCCGACCAGGGTGAAGACGCTGCGGTGGTGGTGCGGGTCGGTGTGGAGGTCGAGCAGATCGCCGCGGCACGCGGCCCGGAGCTGATCGAGGATCCCCTGGTCACGACCCTCGCTCACGTTGACCACGCACTCGAGCACGCCCGCAGCGTGCCACGTCGTGACGGGCCGGTGCCGGGTGGGTTGCCAGGGGGCCTAAGCTGAAAGCATGTTCGCGTTCCTGGAAGGCCCCGAGCTGATCATCGTCTTGGTGATCGTGCTCGTGGTGTTCGGCGGCTCGCAGCTCCCCAAGTTGGCTCGGAACCTCGGCGAAGCAAAGCGCGAGTTCGAGTCGGGGATGGAGAACAAGGACGGCTCGGACACCAAGTCCGACAAGCCGTCGGACACCTCCAACAGCTGACCTGCCGCTCTGTCGACCCGCCGCGCTGGCCGCTGCCGCTGCCAGCGCCATTCTCGCTCTGACCTGGGGTCAGTTGCCGACGCGGACCGCCGCTGCTTCCTGCCGGCGGCGTTTGGCGATCCGGCGCCGCTCACGCTCCGAGCAGCCGCCCCACACGCCGTGGTCGATGTGCTGGTCGATCGCGTAGTCGAGGCATTGCGCCTGGACCGGGCATCCGACGCAGATCTTGCGCGCGAGGTCCACCCCGACCCCATCGCTCGGAAAGAACGTCGATGGTGGATGATCCCGGCAGTTGCCCCGGTGCATCCAGGTGCTCTCCATGACTTACCTCTCCCTCGCGTGCGTGGACTCCGCCCTGCCTGGTCCGCATTTCGCCACGCTCCGTCGCAAATTGCGGTAAGGAGGCGCGCGATTGGCGAGCCGACCCGTCAACACGGCGCCTGTTCGCCAGGCGCCACCTGGCGAATCGAACGGTGATCCGCGAGTCGGGGACCTATCTGCGCAGGTCCTGAGTCGCACTTCGCGGTGCGGTCGGCGCCGCCCGCTGCGTGAGCCGACCCGTCGCGACCAGGCCCTGTTCGCGGGATAGGCTGACCGGTCGCTTCCGCAAGCAGGAGTTGTGATGTCGCAGATCGAGACTGACCTCGAGAACGAGCCACCGCGTGGGCACGTGCGGATCGTGTACCTCGGCCCCGTGGCCCCGCACTGGGAGGTTCAGTCGGACTTCGGTGAGCGTTCCGTGATCGACGACTTCCGCGCGCGGGTGCTCGCCCGCCTCACGCTGCTGCCGCCGCATGACCCTCAGTTCCGCCGCAACCGGGAGCGGGTCGTCCGCGACGCCGAGCGTGAACACCTGCTGCTCGACTGGGACACCGGCGAGGAGTAGCGGGCCGCCGAGCCGCCAGCGCAATGCCTCCCACCACCATCGGCGTCGACTTGGGCGGCACCAAGCTGCTGGCCGCGGTGGTTCGCGACGGCAAGGTCGGCAAGACGGTCAAGGTCCCCACGCCTACTGCGGGCCCCGACGCGGTCGTCGCGGCCATGGCCGCAGCAGTGAAAGAGCTCGGGGGCGCCGACCGGGTGGGCATCGGGGCACCGGGCCAGATCGACCACGGTTCCGGCGTGCTGGTCGGCGCACCGAACCTCGAAGGGTTCGACCATCCGGTTCCGATCGCGTCGCTCGTGTCCGACGCGTTGGCAGGCACCGAGGTGCGCATCGACAACGACGTCAACGTCGCGGCCCTCGGCGAGTTCCTCCACGGTGCGGGCCGTGATGCTCCCGACCTCCTCGCGGTATGGTGCGGCACGGGCGTGGGCGGAGGCATCGTGCTCGGCGGGAAAGTGCGGCGCGGCAACGAAGGCACCGCTGGTGAGCTGGGCCACGTCACCGTCGATCCGAACGGGCGGCGGTGCGCCTGCGGCGGCGTGGGGCACCTCGAAGCGTATGCCGGCCGGGCGGCGCTGGAGGCCGAGGCTCGCCGGCGACACGATGCCGGCGAGCCCACCAAGCTGGTGGAGCTGGCGGGCTCCGAGCGCATGAAGTCGTCGGTGTTCCGAAAGGCGCTCCAGGCGGGCGATCCGATGGCCGAGGATCTGCTGGATCAGGCCGTGACTGCCCTCGGGGTGGCCGTCTCGTCGGCGACGCTCCTGCTCGACGTGGGATTGGTCGTGCTCGGCGGCGGCCTTGCGGGCCAGCTCGGCGACACGTTCGTCGGCCGCGTCGAGCAGGCGATCCGCGCTCGCAAGTTCGGTGGACTGTCGGTCCGGGTGGTCGCGTCGGCCCTGCGTGACGACGCGGGTGTCGTCGGCGCGGCCAGCCTGTACACCTGAAGCCACGAACTGTCACCTGCCGTTCACCCAATGGCCATCTCGGTGGGGTGGACTGGAGCCGTCATGGCCTTGACCCGCGACCAGCGCCCGCACGGTCCATTCGGGACTGAGGACGAGCACGCGTCGGACGGTGCCGGGCGCTTCTTGAACCGGGAGCTGTCCTGGGTCGACTTCAACGAGCGGGTGCTGGCGTTGGCCGCTGACCCGCGGGTGCCGGTGCTGGAACGTGCCAAGTTCGCGGCGATCTTCAGCCAGAACCTCGACGAGTTCTTCCAGGTGCGCGTCGCCGGTCTGAAAGATCAGGTGGCGGCTGGCATCAGCCGCACCACGCCCGACGGCAGCACGCCCGCCGAACAGCTCCACGAGGTGCGCGAGCGCACCGACGATGCCGCGCGGCGCTTGGAGCGGGTGTTCCTCGACGACCTCGTCCCCGCGCTCGCGGCGCAGGGCGTGGTGCTGTCGAGCTGGGACGACCTCGACCTCGATGACCGCAAGCACCTCGACGAGGTCTTCGAGACCCGCATCTTCCCGGTGCTCACCCCGCTTGCCGTCGACCCTGGCCACCCGTTCCCGTACATCTCCAACTTGTCCCTGAACTTGGCGGTCGGGGTGCGGGATCCGTCCACCGGTGAGCGCCGCTTCGCTCGCCTGAAGGTGCCGCCGGTGCTGCCGCGGTTCGTGGTGCTGCCCGACGGCGAACGGTTCGTGCCGATCGAGCAGGTCATCGCCGCCCACCTCGACTGGCTCTTCGAGGGCATGGTCATCGAGCACCACCACGCGTTCCGCGTCACGCGCAACGCCGACCTGATGCTCGAGGAGGACGAAGCTGACGACCTCTTGGTGGCGGTCGAGCTCGAGCTGCGAAGGCGCCGGTTCGGTCGCGCCGTGCGGCTGGAGATCGAACGCAACGCCGAGCCCGAGGTCCGTGAGCTGCTCGTGCGCGAGCTCGACTTGGGCCCCGACGACGTGTTCGACCTGATCGGTCCGCTGGACCTCGGCGGGTTGTGGGGGTTGCTCGACCTCGATCGACCCGACCTGAAGGACGAGCCGTGGCCGCCGGTCACCCAACCCCGGCTCGTCGGCAAGGACGACGCACCCCTCGATCTGTTCGCGGTGTTGCGCCAGGGCGACGTGTTGGTCCACCACCCGTACGAGAGCTTCGTCACCTCGGTCGAGGAGTTCTTCCAGGAAGCCGCCACCGATCCCGACGTCTTGACGATCAAGACGACGCTGTATCGCACTTCGGGCGACAGCCCGATCGTCCAGGCCTTGATCCGCGCCGCCGAGCGTGGCAAGCAGGTCGCTGTGCTCGTCGAGCTCAAAGCCCGCTTCGACGAGGCCGCCAACATCGAGTGGGCCCGCGCGCTGGAGGAGGCCGGGGTCCACGTCACTTACGGCATCGTCGGGTTGAAGACGCACGCGAAGATCGCGTTGGTCGTGCGCGACGAAGCCGACGGGCTGCGCCGCTACTGCCACATCGGCACCGGCAACTACAACTCCTCGACTGCCGCGATCTATGAGGACTACGGGCTGCTCACGGCCGACGAGGAGCTGGGCGCCGACGTCACGCAGCTGTTCAACTTCCTCACGGGCTACAGCCGCAACGTCCACTACCGGAAGCTGTTGGTGGCGCCGCACACGATGCGCACCCGCCTCGTCGAGCACATCGAGGAGGAAGCCGGCTTCGGCCGTACCGGCCGGATCATCTTGAAGATGAACAGCCTGGTCGACCCCGCCCTCATCGACGCGCTGTACCGGGCGTCGGCGGCCGGTGTGCGGGTCGACTTGATCATCCGGGGCATCTGCTGCCTGCGGCCCGGCGTGCCGGGGTTGTCCGACCAGATCCGGGTGCGATCCATCGTCGGCCGCTTCCTCGAGCACAGCCGGGTGTACTACTTCGGCAACGGCACCGACGTGGGTGTCCCGCGCTTCTACATCGGCTCAGCCGACCTCATGCCCCGGAACCTCGACCGGCGCATCGAGACGCTCGCGCCGGTGGAGTCCCTACCGTTGAAGGCCCGCTTGTGGTCCGACCTCGAAGTTGACCTGGCCGACGACACGCTCGCCTGGCTGCTCACCGCCGACGGCGCGTGGGAGCGGTCGCCGAGGAAAGCCGCGGAGCGGGTCGAGACGCACCACGCCTTGCGTCAACGGGCGCTCGAGCTCGCTCGGCCGACGCCCCCCGCCGTCAGCACGCTCGCGGTTGCGGGAGCGGCCGACGATGTCGACCACGGAGTCGGTCGATACGACCCCGAGGGTCGTGTGCGCGCCGCAGGCGGACTGCTGTGGCGGCGCCATGAGAGTGGGGTCGAGGTCGCGTTGATCCACCGCCCCGAATACGACGACTGGTCGTTTCCGAAGGGCAAGCGCGACGAAGGGGAGACCGACGAGCAGGCCGCGGTGCGAGAGATCGAGGAAGAGACGGGCGCGCGTGTCGTGCTCGGCCACGAGCTCGCCCACGCGTCCTACATCGACAGCAAGGGTCGACCGAAGTTCGTGCGCTACTGGGAAGCCGAAGTTGCCGGCGACCTGCAGCCGGACAATGAGGTCGACGAGATCGAGTGGGTGGGTCTGAAAGCGGCGCGCAAGCGGCTGAGCTACCCCCACGACATCGAGGTCCTGCGCAGCTTCGAGGGGCTCGGGCTGGTCTGACGGCGATGAGCCAGGCGGGCTGTTCGAGGCCCCCGCTCGTGAACCGCAAAACGTTCCGGCCCTGTTCACCCCCCGTTCACCGTCGCCCCCCTTTCACGTCACTTTCGCTCCTTAGCGTGCCCCGTGATGAGTAATCCACGACTCGCCCCGGGAGGGCACGTGCACGGAAGAACCCGACGGTCGCTGATGGTGATCGCCGCGCTGTTGACGGTGGCGCTGGTCGCCGGCGCTTGTAGCAGCACCAAGAAGGACAAGTCGTCGACCGATACCGGCTCCTCGTCGTCGACGACGGCCGCGGCCGGCGCCGGCTCGTTCGACGCTGCGACGTTCAAGGATGCCTCGGGCACCCTCAAGGGCTCCGGCTCCACGTTCCAGCAGCCGTTCGACAACGGCGCGATCGAGGCCCTCAAGCAGGTCGTGCCCGGCCTGACGATCACTTATGGCGGCGGTGGCTCGGGCCAGGGCAAGACCGACCTGCAGAACGGGACGGTCGACTTCGCCGGCACCGACTCGCTCGTCAAGGACGAGGACAAGCCCAAGTACAAGGGCGAGTTCCTCTACTTCCCGACCGTCGCCGCGCCGATCACGGTCTCGTACAACTTGCCGGTCAAGGGCCTGAAGCTCGACGGCCCGACGATCGCCGAGATGTACGCGGGCAAGATCACCACCTGGAACGACCCGGCGATCGCCGCGCTGAACAGCGGTACCACGCTGCCTTCGGACCCGGTCACGGTCTGCGCCCGCGCGGAAGCGTCGGGCACGACCTCGAACTTCACCAAGTTCTTGAAGTCCGCAGCTCCGACCGACTTCACGGCCGACCCCACGGACCAGCCCACGGTGTGGACCTTCGGGTCCATCCAGAAGTCGCAGGGCAACGGCGGCGTGGCCGCCTGCGTGAAGGGCAAGACCGGCGCCGTTGGCTACGTCGACTTCTCCGACGCCCAGAAGCAGGGCCTCACCTTCGCCGACATCAAGAACAAGAACGGCGAGTTCGTGGCCCCGTCGCTCGAGGGTGCCACCAAGGCGGTGCAGGCCTCGGAGGTCGGCGCCGACCTGACGTACAACCCGATCGACGTGGCCGGCACCGGGGTGTACCCGCTCACGTCGCCGACGTGGGTCCTGGTGTACGCCAAGCAGGCCGACCCCGCCAAGGCTCTCGCCCTCAAGGCCTGGCTCACGTTCCTCGAGACCGACGCCCAGCAGCTCGCGAGCTCCTACAACTACTCGTCGCTGCCCACCGATCTCGCCCGCAAGGCCCTCGCCCAGGTCGAGAAGGTCCAGTAGCACCCGCCACATGAGCGACGCATCAGCGCACTTGGAGAGCGACCGCGGGAGCCACGCCCGCGGTCCTCTCCGCGCTCGGGGGGCCGGTGAGGTGATCGATCGGCTGTTCTCCGGGCTCACCCTCTTGTCGGGCGCGGCGGTCCTCGCCATCTTGGCGTTCATCGTCTGGTCGACGTCCCGGTATGCGTGGCCCGCGCTCAGCGAGCAGGGGTGGAGCTTCCTCACCACCAACGACTGGAAGCCCGACGCCGGTCACTTCGGCGGTCTCGCGTTCGTGTTCGGCACGCTCGTCAGCTCGGCCATCGCCGTGATCATCGCCGTGCCGATCTCGGTGGCCCTCGCGCTGTTCATCGCCGAGGTCGCGCCCCGCCGGCTGCGGCGGACCGCGGTGGCGCTCGTCGACTTGCTGGCCGCCGTGCCGTCGGTCGTGTTCGGTGTGGTCGGGTTGCTGTTCCTGCGCCAGCCGCTGCAGCGCGTCTACGTAGCGCTGGCCGGCAGCTCGGCGAACGGCACCAGCTTCATGACCGCCGGCATCGTCTTGGCGTTCATGATCTTGCCGATCATCACCTCCGTGTCCCGGGAGGTGTTCACCACGGTGCCCGACATCGACAAGCAGGGTGCGCTCGCGCTGGGCGCCACGCGCTGGGAGATGTTCCGGGCGTCGATCTTGCCGTACAGCTACTCAGGGGTCACCGGCGCGACCATGCTCGGCCTTGGACGAGCGCTCGGCGAGACCATCGCCGTCGCGTTGGTGATCGGTGGCAATCCCCAGATCACCGGTGACCTGTTCAAGCCGGGCGACACGATGGCGGGCACCATCGCCAACACGTTCTTCAGCGAGAACGCCGGGATGGGCCAGCGGGCGCTGATCGGCCTCGGCGTCGTGCTGTTCGCCATCACGGTCGTCGTCAACATGGCAGCTCGGGTGGTCGTGACCCGAGCCGAGCGCCGGATCCAGGGGGCGGCGTGACCGCCGTCGTCGAGACCACCGGAGTGCTCACGTCAGAAGCACGCCGCGACGTCCGCATCCCGACCGTGGCTCGCCGGCGCCGGTTGGCCAACGGCGCCGCGACCTGGCTGCTGTACCTCGCGACGGCCATCGCGGCCGGCGCGCTGCTCCTGGTGATCATCGCCTTGTTGCGCAAGGGCGCTTCGTCGCTCGACGCCGGATTCTTCACCCGGCGCCTTCCGGTGTTCAGCAACGCCGACGCGTCGGCTATCGCCAAGCTTCCCGCTGCGTTGCGCGCCAAGTACCACATCGGCTCGACCACCCAGCTCGGCGTCGGACCGGCCATCGCCGGCACGCTCGTGTCGACCGCGATGGCATCGCTGCTGGCGATCCCGCTCGGTGTGCTCGGCGCCATCTACCTCAACGAGTTCGGCAAGCAGAACCTCATGGCCCGCATCGTGCGGTTCTTCGCCGACGTGATGACGGGTGTGCCGTCGATCGTGATGGGACTGTTCGTGTACACGGTCTGGGTCGTGCGCTATGGCACTTCCGGTCCGTCGGCGTTCGCGGCAGCCCTCGCGCTGGCGTGCCTCATGTTGCCGATCGTCATCCGCGCGTCGGAAGAGATGCTGCGCCTGGTGCCCGACGAGTTGCGTTCGGCCAGCACCGCCATCGGTGCCCGTCGCTGGGAGACCACGCTGCGGGTCGTGCTGCCGGCGGCGCTCGGCGGGATCACGTCCGGCGCCATGCTCGCCGTCGCCCGAGCTGCCGGTGAGACCGCCCCTGTGCTGTTCACCATCGGTGTCATCGGCGGGAACCAGCCGGCCAACTGGTCGCTTTCCGGCGGCAACACCACCCTCGCTGCGCAGATCTTCAACAACGCGAAGCAGGGCGACCCTCGCCAACAGCAGTTCGCGTGGGCGGCCGCCATCACGCTCGTCCTGCTCGTGTTCCTGCTCACCTTCGTTGCCCGCCTCATCGCCAATCGGTTCTCGACGAGCCGATGACCTACGGAGCTCCTGACATGCCGAACCACGCCCTCACCACGCCCGATGTCGCCAGCGAGACCACCACCGGCACGCCGTTGCGGCCGGTCGCTCCGGCAGGGGCCACCGAGGGCCGCGTCGCGGGCTACGACAGCCCCGACGGGATCCACGGCACCGACGCGGTCTTCGAGGTCGAGGGGCTCGACGTGCACTACGGCAGCCACCTCGCGCTCGGCGGGGTGAACATGCGGATCGCTCGCAACGAGATCACCGCGTTGATCGGCCCGTCGGGTTGTGGCAAGTCGACGTTCCTGCGTTGCTTCAACCGCATGAACGACCTCATCGAAGGCTGCCGAGTCGACGGCAAGGTCGGTTACCACGGTGTCGACCTCTACGGCACCGACGTGTCACCGGTCGAGGTGCGCCGGCGGATCGGCATGGTCTTCCAAAAGCCCGTGCCGTTTCCCCGTTCGGTGTACGACAACGTGGCGTATGGCCTCCGGATCGCCGGGATGCGCGACGGCCTCGACGATCGCGTCGAGGAAGCGCTGACCCGGGCCGCGTTGTGGGAGGAGGTCAAGGACCGGCTGAAGAAGTCGGCCCTCGGCTTGTCGGGCGGTCAGCAGCAGCGGCTCTGCATCGCTCGGGCGATCGCGGTGGAGCCCGAGGTCCTGCTCATGGACGAGCCCTGCTCGGCGCTCGACCCGATCGCCACCGCCCGCATCGAGGACCTCATGCGCGAGCTGCGAGAGCAGTTCACGATCGTGATCGTCACCCACAACATGCAACAAGCCGCGCGCTGCTCCGACCGCACGGCGTTCTTCACCACGTCGGTGAACCCCACCAGCGACCTGCGAACCGGTGCGCTCGTCGAGTACGACCGCACCGAGAAGATCTTCGCCAACCCTGATGACGAGCGGACCGAGCAGTACGTCACCGGGCGGTTCGGGTGAGCGGTCGCCCACCCGTGGGCCGGCACCCGTGACCGACGGCCTGCCCGACCTCGAGTCGGAGCTGTCGCTCGTCGTCCGTGAGGTCCAACAGCTGGCGGCGATGGTCATCGAGTCCACCGCCACCGCCACCGCGGTCCTGCGACGGCTCGACCTCGACGAGGCCCGCGCAGTGATCGAGCGCGACGACGAGGTCGACGCGCTCGCTCTGTCGCTCGAGGACCGCTGCACCCGTCTCCTCACGCTCCAGGCGCCGGTGGCACGCGACTTGCGGTCGACGGTGGCCGCGTTGTGGATCGTGGCCGACTTCGAGCGCTGCGGCGACTTGGCGGTGAACCTCGCCAAGGCGGCCCGCCGGCTCCTGCACACGCCCCTCAGCGATCGCCTCGCTCGGCTGCTCGACCGCATGGGTACCGAGGCGGTCGGCTTGTTGCAGGTGGCGTCCACCGCCTACGCCACGCGCGACGCCAGCATGGCGGCGGCCCTTCCCGATCTCGACGATGTGCTCGACCGGTTGCACCGCGAGTGGCTCGAAGCGATCTTCGAGGCGCACCGGGATGGCTGCCTGGGCGTCGAGGCGGGGGTGCAGCTGGCACTCGTCGGTCGGTATTACGAGCGGCTCGGCGACCATGCCGTGAACGTCGGCAACCGGATCGTGTACCTCGCCACCGGATGGCTCCCCGAACACACTGGGGCCGCTCGCCGGGACGCCCGCAACCGCCTGCGCGGATCTGATGGGGCCGATCGGGGTGAACATGGCGCACAATGGCACCGTGAACCACCCACCGACGAACAGGGCTGACCGTTGCGCATCTTGGTGACGAACGACGACGGCATCGACGCGCCGGGCCTCCACGCCCTCGCACGGTCACTCCACGGTGCCGGCCACGAGCTGATCGTTGCGGCGCCGCTCGACGACCGCAGCGGCAGCGGAGCCTCGATCGGCCGTCTGCACATCGACGAGCACATCGACGTCGAGGAACGTGAGCTGGCGGGCCTCGAAGGCGTCCCGGCCTGGGGCGTGGCGGGCCCGCCTGCGTTGTGCGTGCTGGCCGCCCGCCTCGGCGGGTTCGGTGCGCCACCCGAGCTGGTCGTGTCGGGCATCAACCCCGGCTGCAACACCGGGCGTGCCGTCCTGCATTCTGGGACGGTCGGCGCGGCGCTCACCGCCGCCAACTTCGGCCTGTCGGGCCTGGCGGTCAGCATCGACGTCAACAGTGCGAGCGACGAACAGCCGACTTGGGCCACTGCCGGCGAGCTGGCGGTCGGCGCGCTCGAGTGGCTGCTCGCGGCGGGCGCCGGCACCGTGGTCAACCTCAACGTTCCCGACGTGCCGCTGGCCGAAGTCCTCGGTGTCGGGGAAGCGACGCTGGCCAAGGTGGGTACCGTGCGGTCCGCGGTCGTCGAGTCGGGCGACGGGCGTCTGCAGATGGAGCTCCGCGCCACCGGCGAGGTGGTCGACCCCGCGTCCGACACCGGCATGGTCCGGGCCGGGTATGCCGCCGTCACGGTGATCCAAGGCATCACCGCTGTCGCGCCATCCGACGTGGCCGACCACACCGACAAGTGGCTCTCGACGCGCTCGGGCTGACCGCCACGCCGCTGGTCGCGCTGGGAGCGACCGGCGAGGTCGTCATCGTCGTGGTGGCCGCGGCCGCGCTCGTCGTCGTCTCTGCCGTCCTCTCTGCTCGGGCGCGAGCCCGCGCTGCCCACGCCGTGCAACGGCGGCTCGAGGATCTCGCCGATCGAATCGACGCCCGACCGGCTGTCGGGTCCGGTCTGGGCGGCCAGCTCGACCGGCTCGAATCCGCGATCGACGCCTCGGCGTTCGGCGCGGCGCGGCGTGCCGAAGCCGTGCTCATCCGCGCGCTCGACGCCATCCCGCAAGGCGTCGTGCTCTTCGCCCGCGACGGTAGCCAGATGGTGCAGAACCGGGCGGCGGTCGCGTTCCTCGACGTGCGCCAAGGCGGCCCAGAGCTCGACCAGACGATGTGGGGTCTGCTGCGACCGGGGTTCGCCGGTGACCAGAGCAGCCGAACGGTCGACGTCGAGGGCCCACCGCGCCGGACGTACCTCCTCACTGCGCTGCCACTGCGGCCCAACGTCGACAGCCCAGCCGATGGGCCTGTCGCACCGCCGACCGGTGGGCTGGCGCCGCTCGCCGGTCCGCAAGCCTCGGTCGAGGGCGTCGCGATCGTCATCGACGACATCTCCGAGCGGAGCCGGGTGGAGAACCTCCGGCGCGACTTCGTGGCGAACATCAGCCACGAGCTCAAGACGCCGGTCGGCGCGCTCGGGTTGCTCGCCGAGACGCTGCTCGACGAGACGACCGCGAGCGGCACGGCCGCGGGTCTCGACGCAACCTCGACTGCGGTGGTGCAGCGGTTGGCGGGCCGGGTGCACCACGAGGCGCTGCGCATCGGCCGCACGATCGACGACCTGCTGGAGCTGAGTCGCATCGAGGGCGGGGAGCCGTCGTCGAAGGAGCGGATCCCGGTCGTGCAACTGCTCGCCGACGCCGCCGATCGGGTGCGGCCAGCGGCCGATCTGCGTGAAGTCGCCATCGAGGTGAGCTGCCGGCCGCCCCGCTTCGAGGTCCTTGGCGACCGCCGCCAGCTCGTGTCGGCGTTGTCCAACTTGCTCGACAACGCCATCAAGTACTCCGACCCGGGGTCCGCCGTGCAGCTCGAAGGTTCGCTCGGCGACCGGTTCGTCGAGTTGTCCGTCGTCGACCACGGCGTCGGCATCCCGCAACCCCACCTGGACCGGGTCTTTGAGCGCTTCTACCGAGTCGACGAAGCCCGCAGCCGCGACACCGGTGGCACGGGCCTCGGTTTGGCGATCGTGCGCCACGTGATCCACAACCACCGTGGTGAAGTCGACGTCACGTCGGTCGAGGGGAAGGGGTCGCGGTTCACGTTGCGGCTTCCCCGCGCCGATGCGGCGCCGGTCGACCACACCGATGCGGCTGCGCTCGGCGACCTCGACGGTCTGCCGTCCCCCCGACAGGAGTCGTCATGAGCGACCAACCACAGACCACTGTCCTGCTCGTCGAAGACGAGGACTCGTACGTCGACGCACTGCTGGTCGGCCTCAAGCGCGAGGGCTTCCGCGTGCAGGTCGCCCGCGACGGCGCGGAAGCCCTCGATGTGTTCGACGCGGTCGCGCCCGATCTCGTGCTGCTCGACGTGATGCTCCCCGTCGTGTCCGGCATCGACGTGTGCCGCGAGCTGCGACGTCGCTCGAAAGTGCCGATCATCATGGTCACCGCCAAGTCGTCGGAGATCGACACGGTGGTCGGGCTCGAAGTCGGTGCCGACGACTACGTCACCAAGCCCTACCGGCTGCGCGAGGTCGTGGCTCGCATGCGTGCGGTGCTGCGCAGGTCGCCGGGCGACAGTCGTGAGGAGCCCCGCGACGGTGAGGTCCTGCAGGTCGGCGACGTCTCACTCGACCCCGGCCGCCACGAGGTCGTGATCCGGGGTGCCGAGGTCGCCTTGCCGCTCAAGGAGTTCGAGCTGCTCACGCTGTTGCTCGAGAACGCCGGGCGGGTGCTCACCCGTGAGACGTTGATCGACCGGGTCTGGGGTCTCGACTACGTCGGGGACACGAAGACCCTCGACGTGCACATCAAGCGGCTGCGGGCCAAGGTCGAAGAAGATCCGTCGAACCCCCAGCGCATCGTCACCATTCGGGGAGTCGGCTACAAGTTCGAGCGGCCACGAGCCTGAGCCGGGCGGGCATGCGCGGTCGGGGCTCCGCGCCGTTCCTTACGATGGGGCAGTGACCGCGCAGCAAGGGTGGCGGCCCTTCACCCCACCGCAGAAACCCCAGTCGCGGGTGACCTCGGCGTTCGCGCGCTTGGCGCACGCGCATCTGGTGTCGACGTCGGGCGACGCGGCGTTGGCCACTGCTCTGGCCGGGTCGCTGTTCTTCACGCTGCCCACAGGCGAAGCTCGCGGCAAGGTCCTGCTGTACCTGCTGTTCACGATGGCGCCGTTCTCGGTGGTCGCGCCGCTGATCGGTCCGCTCGTCGACCGCGTGCGCGGCGGCCGCCGGATCATGGTGATCGTGAGCGGGATCGGCCGTGCGGTCCTGTGCTTCGTGATGATCCAGCACGTCAAGAGCTTGCTCTTCTTCCCCGAGGCGTTCGGCGTGCTGGTCCTGCAGAAGACCTACACGATCACGAAGCCGGCGCTCGTGCCGTCGACCGTGGAGAGCGACGACGAGCTGGTGGAGGCCAACTCCAAGCTGTCGTTGCTGTCGGGCATCGGCTCGGTGGTGGGGGCAGGTCCCGGCGCGCTCGCGTACAAGATCGCGGGTGGCGCGCAAGGGGCGCTGGTGGTGGCCATGCTGTTCTACCTGGCCACCGCGGCGCTCGGCCTGCGCCTGCCGAAGGTGCAGGTCGCGTCGGAGGCGTCGAGCCACGAGGAGCGCGCCGAGCTGCACAGCACGTCGATCCTGCTCGGCGGCTCGGCCATGGGGATGATCCGCGGGATCGTCGGGTTCATGACGCTGTTCATCGCGTTCGCGTTCTACAAGAAGAGCGGGACGCCGTGGGAGCTCGCCGTGGTTGGTGGC
This sequence comes from Acidimicrobiales bacterium, assembly GCA_035547835.1. NCBI lineage: Bacteria > Bacillati > Actinomycetota > Acidimicrobiia > Acidimicrobiales > Acidimicrobiales bacterium. The sequence goes on along the minus strand of DASZTW010000020.1, from coordinate 123,269 downwards.
TCGTCGGTGGTCGGCAGCCAGATCGGTGCGCTCATCGCACCGCCGTTGCGCCGCATGACCAAGGAGGAGAACCTCCTGATGGGAGCGCTGGGTGCCATCACCATCGCCGGCGTGTTGGCCAGCCTGAGCAGCGGCGTCATGGGCGCGATGATCCTGGCGGCGATCGTCGGCATCGCGGCAGCGTGCGGGAAGTTGGCGTTCGACTCGATCGTCCAGCGCGACGCGCCGGACGCCAACCGCGGCCGGTCGTTCGCCCGCTTCGAGACGCGCTTCCAGATCCTGTGGGTGGTCGGCGCGCTGATCGCGATCGCGCCGATGCCGAAGGAAGCCGGCTATCTGGTGGTGTTGTTCGTGGCCGCCGTGACGCTGTTCTCCTACGCAGTGGGCTCCAAGGCGTCCGAGGCCCGCGCCCGCGCCGTGCCGCTCACCGGCGTCGACGCGGCGGCCGTCCAACTCGACCAGCGCATGAACCGGCTGGCCGGCGAGGCAAGAGAGCGGGTGCGCGCGGCCGCGACGGGGTGGCGCCACCGCGATCAGCGCCCGCTGCCCGCCGAGACGCCATTGCCGCCACCGACCGGCTGGCCCGTCTGGATCGGCGACGACCCGCCGCCGCGCGGCATCGACGACCAAGTGGGCCCGCCGCGGCCGCGGCAGGCCGCGCTCGATCCGGCGAGAGCCGATCGTCCGACCAGCAGCGGGTCACCGTCCGCCGCGCCCGCGCCCGGTCCCGAGCCGCCCACGATCGACCTCGGCCCGACCTCGACGACGGTGCCGTTCGAGCCGTCGCCGCTGACGTTTCCCGACGAGCCCTCCGCCGCCGACGAGCCGGCCACGCAAGTCGCGCCCGACGACGACGAAGCCTGGCCTTCCTGACCCGGCGCCGCCGGGTCAGTCGTCCGGCAGATCGATGCGGGCGAGCCAAAGGCCGGGCGCATCGACCTCGGCTGGCGTCGGCAAGTCGCGCTCGTCGGCCCAGAGCCGCTCGAGCGCCCCGAACCCGGCTCGCTCCACCACCCCGTCGACGAAGCTGGCGGCGCGGTCGTAGCGGTCTTGGGTCAGGTGCAGCCCGAGGAGCCGTTCCACGAAGCGGTCGGCCTCGCTGGCCTCCACCCGGCGCCGGCGCATGGCTTCGGTGACCATCCCGTAGCTGCTGATCAAGTTGGCGCCGATGTGGTCCATGACGTGGTCGACGTAGCCGACGACCACTGCCACGGTGGCCTCGATCTGGGGGATCAGATCGCGCTGCTCGGGCGACTGCACGGCGCCGAGGAGCATCTCGGGGTCGCCGAACAGCTCGGCCATGTCGAACCCACCCTGCAACTGGGCGGGGTCGAGGTCGCCGAGGCGCGACGTGAACGCGGAGGGGTCAGCCCGGAACCCTGCCGCGTACGAGGCGAGCAGGCCTTCGAGCCGGGTGCGCACATGCGGGACGTTGAGCACGGCGTGGTGGGTGAGCTCGTGCAGCAGCACCCACAAGCGAAGGTCGTCGGCGTCGATGCTCCACTCGGCGGCGAACGCATCGATGCCGGCCGGCACGACCTGCACTTCGTGGCTGGCCTTGCGCGGGATCGGAAGGTCGTACACGCCGAAGCTGCGCCGCGCGAGGTGGCCGACCATCGACCCGGCGGTCATGCCGAGCAGCATCGGGTTCAGCGCCTGGAGCAGCTCGCCGAGCCACGCCTCGGGATCCGGCGACGCCGGGGTCAGGGGGCCGGCGTCGGGGGTGGCGCCGCCCGCATGCGGCGATCCGAGCGCGGTGGCCAAGTTCGAAAAGAGGGGCTTCCAGGCTTCGATCGTGTCGACCACCCACATCGTCCGTGTCACGGGAACGATCTCGACCGAGCGGCCGGCCACGAGCGTATCGAGCCCGGTGAGCGACGTGACCTGCAGCTCCGCCACCCGGCCGAGCTGTTCGAGCCGGATCCGTTCGAGCGGATCGACGTTCGGCTCGAACTCGCCTTCGGTGGCGATGGTGATCGCGAGCTGCGACGCGGCGTCCCAGGCGACCGGGCCCTGCTGGCCGATCATCTTCATCAGGTCACCGAAGAACGGCATCCCCTTGAACGGATCGCCGCCTGGTGGACCGGCGTCACTCACCGTGGCCCCCGCGCGTCGTACGAGTCCGTTCGCTTTCTGTCACGAGCTGGTGCACCATGCCATTCCCATGCGACACGACGTTGCTCATCCGTCTGACGATCCCGCAGTGGAACCGGAAGGCGCATCCGTCCATCGTAAACGGCTCGGATCCGTTGTCATCATCGGCGCCTCGAGCCCCCTCGGGCGGCGGGTCGTCGACCTCACGGTGCGCGACGAGGCGGTCGGGCGGGTGGTCGCGGTCGACATCGCCGACCCCGACGACGCTGGTACCCCGCCGGTGGCGGCGTTGGCCGGCGGCACCGGCGCATCGATCGAGCGGTTCGTCGTGATGGCGGGCGACGACTTGCGGGGGCCGCTCGCGGGGGCCACCGCCGTGCTGTACCTCGGCTGGGCGGCGGCGGGCGGCCTCAGCCAGGGCGGCAGCGACCGCATCGTTGCGGTGGCCGACGCCGTGCTGCGCGCGACCGAAGGGGTCGCGCCGCTCTCGCTGGTGGTGGTGTCGAGCGCCATGGTCTACGGCGCGTGGACGACCAATCCGGTGCCGCTCACCGACGCGGCCCCGGTCCGGCCGAATCCGGGGTTTGCCCCCGCGCTGGCGCTGGCCGAAGTCGAACGACGGGTGGCCGACTGGCACGACGATCACCCGGCGAACACGGTCGCCGTGCTCCGGCCCGTCACCACCGTGGCCCCGGACCGGCCCGGCTGGTTGGCCCGCGCCCTTCGTTCCGCACTCGGCTTTCCGGTGGAGGACCACGATCCACCCACCCAGTTCCTTCACGTCGACGATCTCGCGTCGGCGGTCGACATCGTGCGGCGGTCCGGCGTCGAGGGCACCGTCAACGTGGCGCCCGACGGTTGGCTCGACGGCGCGGCCCGGCGCGCACTCGACGTGCGCCCCCGCATCCGGCTGCCCGAGGCCGTGGCCGCTCGCCTGCACGGCTGGCGGTGGCGCCTGGGGGTGGCGCCGACCCCGCCGGAGCTGTTGCCGTACGCGGTGCATCCCTGGGTCGTGGCCAACGACAAGGTGCGAAGCGCCGGTTGGGTGCCCGAGCACACGAACGAAGAGGCTTGGGTGGCGGGCCACCCCGCCGGTCCGCTCGCCACGTTGAGCCCGCAACGACGCCAAGAGCTCATCCTCGGAGGCGCGGCCGTGGCGGCCGCAGGGGCCGGCGTGGTCGCCGGCGGGGCCATCCGCCGGCGGCGCCGCGGCGGGTGAGGAGGCGGTGTGGTCGCTCAGCCGCCGACGCTGGTCGACGTGGGAACCACCGATCCGGTCGGCAGCGTCGCCGTCGTGGTCGGCTGCGGAGGACCGGTGGTCGCCGGGGCCTGGTGCTCGCCGTCGCCCGGTGGTGGATGGCCCAGCACCACGGTGGTGCGCTGCACTTGGCCATTGCGCCGGTAGGTGACTTCGACCTTCGAGCCGGGACGGTGGTTGCTCACGTCATCGACCAGATCGGCCATGGTGCCCATCTGGTGGCCGTCGACCGCCGTGATGACGTCACCGGACCGCAGCCCACCTTGGTCGGCGGGGCTGCCGGCGTCGATCGCCAGCAGGCGGGCCCCCGAGCCGGCCCCTTGGTCGAGGCTCGCCTCCGTCAGACCGTCGTCCCAATCCGTGCCGGTGACCCCCAACCACGCGCGGGTCGTGCGGTCGGTCGACGAGCCGAGGACCGCGCTCGTGGCGCTGACGGTCTGGCTCTCGAGCGCCGATGCGACGGTGACCACTGGCGGGCTGTCGGTCATGGTCGCCGACAGCGCGACGAGCCCGACGACGGCGGCGGCGCCCAGGAGCACGACGCCCGATGCGACGAGGTTGCGCCGCCTGCTGCGGGCTGCATCGCGCCGGGAAAGCGTGGCGATGTGCGGCTGCACCCCTGCCGTGGGTCCGTGGGTGTGTTCCGACCCGAGCTCCGAGGGGTGGCGCCAGAGGCGGTCATCGGGTGGAAGCGGTGGGCGGAACTCGGGCCGCTCGTCGTCGGCGTCGTCGAGCGGCATGGGGCCGATCGTACTTGCGCACCTGCGCTCGTGGTCCTCGCCCCGCGGCGGCCACCGGAGCGAATTGCCACACCGGGACTCACCTCGTCGCCGTAGCACTTAGCATCATGAGGGTGTCCGCACCCGATCCAGCTGCACGCCCCTCGGGCGGGCCCGTCGCACCACCCTCCGGTGACACGTGGACCGGTCTGTGCCCCCACGACCTTCCCGACGGCCTCGCAGCGTGGGCGGCCCGGCCTGACTGCGGTGCGATCGTGTCGTTCGACGGCAACGTGCGCGACCACGCCGAGGGTCGGACCGGCGTCGAGTCCCTCACCTATGAGGCGTACGCCGAGGTTGCCGGTCGCCGCCTCGAGGAGATCGCCGCTGCCGCACGCAGCCGGTGGCCCTCGCTCGGCCGCCTCGCGATGCTGCACCGGGTGGGTCGCCTCCACGTCGGCGAGGCGGCGGTTCGGGTGGTGGTCAGCGCGCCGCACCGCGGCGAGGCGTTCGACGCGGCGCGCTGGTGCATCGACACCGTGAAGTCCTCGGTCCCGATCTGGAAGCACGAGGCTTGGGCCGACGGCTCCGGTTGGGGCACCGGGTCTGTCCCGATCACCGATCCGGTGGCCATCCCCACGGGGAGCGTGCTTCGGTGACCGCGCTGATCTTCCTTGCGATCCCGGTGGTGATCATCGTGCTCGGTGGCGGCTGGTTGTGGTTCCGCCACCACAAGCCACGTTCGCTCGAGTCGGGCGTGGAGTCCTTCCGGCGCGAGATGCGGGCGCTGTCACCCGAGGGCGATGAGCGCAAGCGACGCGCCGGGCAACGTCCCGGGGGCGGCTGACCATGGCGCGCGACCTCGCCATCGACCTCGGTACCGCCAACACGCTCGTGTACGCGCGGGGCAAGCACATCGTGTTGAACGAGCCGTCGGTGATCGCGCTCAACTCCAAGACCGGCGAAGTCCTGGCGATGGGGCACGAGGCCTGGCAGATGATCGGCCGCACGCCCGGCTACATCGTGGCGGTCCGGCCGTTGCGCCAGGGAGCCATCACCGATTTCGAGATCACCCAGCGGATGATCCGCTTGCTGCTCCAACGGGCAGGCGTCAGCAGGTTCAACCGTCCCCGGGTCGTGATCTGCGTCCCGTCGGCCATCACCGAAGTGGAGCGTCGTGCGGTCATCGAGGCGGCTCGACGTGCCGGTGCGGCCGACGCCCAGTTGTTGGAGCAACCGATGGCGGCGGCCATCGGCGCCGGGCTCCCGATCCACGAGCCGGTCGGCAACATGGTGATCGACGTCGGTGGCGGCACCACCGAGACCGCGCTGATCTCGCTCGGTGGCATCGTGGCGCTGCAAGCTGTCCGGGTCGGGTCGTTCGACATCGACGCCGCCATCCAGACCTTCATCCGCCGTGAGTACGGCATTGCGGTGGGCGAGCGCACCGCAGAGGAGATCAAGGTCGCGATCGGCTCGGCGTGGCCGGTGCAGGACGACGTGAAGGCCGAGGTCCGCGGCCGCGACCTCATGTCGGGTCTTCCCAAGACGGTCATCCTGTCGCCAGAGGAAGTCCGTGAGGCCATCGACGAGCCGGTGTCGTCGATGGTCGACTCCGTCATCGCCTGCCTCGGCCAGGCGCCGCCCGAGCTCGCGCAGGACCTCATCGTCCGCGGGATGCACCTTGTCGGTGGCGGCGGCATGTTGCGCGGCCTCGCCAACCGCGTGGCGGAGGAGACCGAGATCCCAGTGCACCTCGTCGACGCGCCGCTCGAGTGCGTCGTGCTCGGGGCCGGCCGGGTGATCGAGGCCTACGACGATCTCCGTGTGATGTTCATGGGTCAACGCCCGCACTGACCACACAGCCGGCCGATTCGCGGCATCCGTCCGGATCCGTCATGTGACGGTTCTCTTGCGAACGTCGACGATCGTTGCCGACGCCCCGATGTGTGTCTATGGTCACGCGCCAGCGGCGTCGTTGGTTTTGTCCGGTTGCCGCCGCGCACCAGCGACAAGGGGGACGGCGTTCGAATGTCGGTCGGCACCCAGACAGAGGCGAGCGGTCGGGCGGCGGTCGCCGGTGCCGCGCTGGGCGTCACCAACCTCGAGGTCGTGTACCACGACCTGCTCCTGGTGCTCAGGGGCGTGAGCCTCGAGGTCCCCTCTGGGGCGGTGGTGGCGCTGCTCGGCGCGAACGGCGCCGGCAAGACCACGCTGCTGCGAGCGATCACCGGCTTGCTCGACTTGCACCGCGGGAAGATCACCAAAGGCGCGATCACCGTCGACGGTCGACCGATCCACAAGCTGCCCGCCGCGGCGATCGTGCGCGGGGGCGTGGCGCAGGTGATGGAAGGCCGACGGATCTTCGCCGACCTCACCGTCGACGAGAACTTGCGGACCGGCGCCGCCACCCGGCGCGACCGCTCCGCCATCAAAGCGTCCTACGAGCGGGTGCTCGAGCTGTTCCCCAAACTCGCCGAGCGTCGACGCCAGACCGCTGGTTACCTCTCCGGTGGCGAGCAACAGATGGTGGCCATGGGGCGGGCCCTCATGGCCGACCCCAAGTTGTTGGTGCTCGACGAGCCGTCACTCGGCCTCGCACCGCTGATCGTCGAGCAGGTCCGCGAGATCATCACGACCGTCAACGACAGCGGCACCAGCGTGCTGCTCGTGGAACAGAACGCGGCCATGGCCCTGTCGATCGCAGACCACGGCTATGTGTTGGAGAACGGCCGGATCGTCAAGGAGGGGCCGGGTCCGTCGCTCCTGGCCGACGCCGACATCCAGGAGTTCTACTTGGGGGTCGGTGAGGCCGGTCGGCGCTCGCTGCGCGACGTGAAGACGTACCGTCGCCGGAAGCGGTGGGGGGCCTGACGTGGCCGCGGACCCACCGATCGAGCAGGCCCCACCGGCCTCACCAAGCTCCGATCCTGAGCGCAGCGGTGATGGCGCGATCCCGGTGCTGCGCATGTCCGACGTCACCTTGCGCTTCGGTGGTGTCACGGCGCTCGAAGGTGTCACCTTCGACGTCTGGCCGGGCGAGCTGTTCGCCGTCATCGGGCCCAACGGCGCCGGCAAGACCTCGATCTTCAACTGCCTGTCCGGCGTGTACCACCCCCAGTCCGGCGAGATCGAGTTCCTCGGGCGGTCGATCCGCGGGGTGAGTCCTGTGCAGCTCGCCAAGCGCGGCATGGGTCGCACGTTCCAGAACCTCGGCTTGTTCACCAATCTCACGTTGGTCGACAACCTGATGCTCGGCCGGCACCACCTGATGAAGTCAGGGTTCCTGGCCGGCATGTTGTGGTGGGGCCGGACCCGGCGCGAGGAGCTCGTGCACCGCGCCCGCATCGAGGAGGTCGTCGACTTGCTCGAGTTGGGCGACTACCGCGGACAGCCTGTGGGCCTGCTCCCGTACGGCATCCAAAAGCGCATCGAGCTCGGGCGCGCCCTGGTGATGGAGCCCCGGTTGTTGCTGCTCGACGAGCCGGTGGCCGGCATGAACGTCGAGGAGACCGAGGACATGGCCCGCTACATCCTTCAGGCGCGCGACGAGCTGGCGCTGCCGATGATCCTGGTCGAGCACGACATGGCCATGGTCATGGACCTCGCCGACCGGGTGATGGCGCTCGACTTCGGCGTGCCGATCACCACCGGCACGCCTGCGGAGGTGCAGGCGCATCCGGCCGTGATCCGGGCGTACCTCGGTGGCGCGCCGGCCGAAGTGGTGGAGGAGCTGGCGTGAGCTCGGCGACCGCCCCCGTCGCAGCCGCGCACACGCTGCCGGCCCGGTTGCTCTGCCTCGCCGGCTCCTCTCCGAAGCGGGTGGCATTTCGCTACAAGGACCGCGGGCTGTGGGGTGAGACCACGTGGGCGCGCTACGCCGAGCGGGTGAGCGACGTCGCCACCGGGCTGGCCGAACTGGGCGTCGGCTCCGGCGACCGCGTGGCGATCCACTCGCTCAACCGTCCCGAGTGGGTGGTGGCCGACTTGGCGGCGCAGGGGCTCGGTGCGGTGACGGTGGGGATCTACCCCACGTCGCCCGCGTCGGAGGTGCAGTACCTGCTGTCGCATTCGGGCGCGCGCGTGCTGATCGCTGAGGACGAGGAGCAGTTCGACAAGGCGTGGGAGGTGCGCGGCAGCTGCCCGGCTCTCGAAGCGATCGTGGTGATCGACCCGCGGGGCGTCCGCGTGCTCGACGACCCGATGGTCCACACGTTCGCCGACCTGGAAGCCGCAGGGGACGCCGACCGCGACGCCGGGCGTGCGACGTACCGGGACTCGGTTGGACGCCTCGACCCGTCGGCGCCGGCGATCATCGTCTACACGTCGGGCACCACCGGTCCGCCCAAAGGTGCCATGTTGTCGCACGCCAACTTGGAAGCCGCCGGTGACGCCGCCACCAGCGTGTTCGAGGTGGGCCCGCGCGACGAAGTGCTGTCCTACTTGCCGCTGTGCCACGTGGCGGAGCGGCTGTTCTCGCTGATCGACCACCTAGCGGTTGGGTACGTCGTGAACTTCGGCGGTGGGATCGAGGAGCTGCCGATCGACCTGCCGGCGGTGCAGCCCACGTTCTTCCTGGGCGTGCCACGAGTGTGGGAGAAGCTGCTCGCCACCGTCGAGATCCGCATGGCCGACGCGTCCTGGCTGAAGCGCACCGTCTACCGCCGGGCACGGGCCAGCGGCGAGCGCGTCGCCACCCGGCGCATGAACGGTCGCTTCGGGATCCTCGACAAGGTCCGCTACGGCTGGTGGTGGGCGCTGCTGTACCGGCCGCTGCGCGACAAGCTCGGCCTGCGCCGCTGCAAGGTGGCGCTGTCAGGTGCCGCGCCGGTCGCCCCGCAAGTGCTCGAGTGGTTCTGGGCGATCGGCGTGCCGGTCGTCGAGGGCTACGGGCAGACCGAGAACACCGCGCAGGCCACCGTCACCCGCCGCGACCACGTGCGGCTCGGCGCGGTCGGTCAGGCGGTCCCCGGCATGGAGGTGAAGATCGCTGACGACGGCGAGATCCTCACCCGCGGGCCGGGTGTCTTCCTCGGCTACTTCCGCGACGAGAAGGCCACCGACGAGACGATCGACGCCGACGGTTGGCTGCACACCGGCGACATCGGCACGCTGGCCGACGACGGCAGCCTCACGATCACCGACCGCAAGAAGGACATCATCATCACCGCGGGCGGCAAGAACTTGTCGCCGTCGGAGATCGAGAACCGGTTGAAGGTGAGCCCGTACGTCCGCGAAGCGGTGGTGATCGGCGACCGCCGGCCCTATCTCGTGGCGCTGATCGGGGTCGAGGAGGACACGGTCGGCGACTGGCTGTCGCGACGTCAGATCCCGCACACCACATACGCGGACATGGCGTCGCTGCCCGAGGTGCGCGAGTTGGTCGACGAGTGGGTCGCGGCCGTCAACGCCGACCTGGCGCAAGTCGAGACCGTGAAGCAGTTCGCGCTGCTGCCCAAGGAGCTCGACCACGAGGATGGCGAGGTCACCGCCACGCAGAAGGTGAAACGGCGGGCGATCGAGGCCGAGTTCGGCGCCCTCATCGAGGCCCTGTACGAGCGCGAGCACGACGGGTCGGGCGAAGCCGGCGATGCCGCTGCGGTCGCGTCGGCGGTGGCGAGCGGGGAGGAGGGATCGTGAAGGTCTTCCTCGACATCGTGCTCAACGGCGCCGCGGTTGGTGCGGTGTACGCCCTCGTGGCCCTCGGGTTCGTGATCATCTACAAGGCCACCGGCGTCATCAACTTCGCGCAGGGCGGGTTCATGCTGGTGGGCGCGTACCTGGCTTTCAACGCCCGGGTCACGTGGGGCCTGCCGTTCTGGTTGGCGGTGGTGATCTGCATCGTCGGCGGCGCGCTCGTCGGCTGGCTCGTGGAAGCCACGATCCTCCGGTTCATGGTCGGCCAGCCCGTGTTCGCGCAGCTCATGGTCACGATCGGCCTGCTGTTCGTGATCCAAGAGATCGTGGCCACGATCTGGGGGGTCGACAGACAAGACCTCCAGGCGCCATGGGGCAACAAGGTCGTGACGGTCGGCGGCGCGACGCTCAGCCAGCTGCGGCTGTTCACGATCATCACCGCCGTGGTCGTGATGCTCTTGTTCTTCGCGTTCTTCCGCTATTCGTCGCTCGGCCTCGCCATGCGGGCCACGGCGGTCGACCCCGAAGCGGCCTTGGCCCAGGGGATCTCGGCTCGCCGCGTGTACGGCGTGGCTTGGGCGATCAGCGGCGCGGTGGCCGCGATCGGCGGGGTGCTGTACGCCGCGCCACCGGCCGGGCTCGATCCCACCTTGCAGTTCGTGGCGTTGCTCGCCTTCCCGGCCATCGTGTTGGGCGGTCTCGACTCACCGGTGGGCGCGGTGGTCGGCGGGTTGATCATCGGGTGGAGCCAGCAGTTCGCGTCGCACTACATGAAGTGGGGCCAGGGCTTCCCCGATGTCTTCCCGTACTTGGTGATGATCGCGGTGCTGCTGGTGCGACCGAGCGGCCTGTTCGGCACCGAGGAGGTGCGGCGGGTGTGATCGCGGTGCTCTCGCGTGCCCGCGGCGGTCGTGCGAACCGGGCCCTGCCGCGCACGTACGGCCAGTCGTTGCGGGCCTTTCCTGGCCACTGGGCGCGTCTCGGTTTGGTGCTGGTAGCCGTGATCTATGTGGTGACGCCGCTGCGCCTCACCGACGACTGGCTCAACATCTTGACGGTGTGCGGCTGCTACGCAGTGGGCGCCATCGGCTTGAACCTGCTCACCGGCTTCACCGGGCAGGTGTCGATCGGCCAGGCCTTCTTCGTGGCGGCTGGCGGTTACACAGTGGCGCACTTCTCCAGCGGCGTGGCCTCCCAGGGCCATCTCCGGTGGGTCACCCAGCAACCGTTGCTGATCTCGTTGCTCGGCGCCGCCATCGTCGGCGCGATCCTCGGCGCGCTGATCGGTCCGTTCGCGCTGCGGTTGCGGGGCAACTACCTCGCCATCGTCACGCTCGCGCTGCTGTTCCTCGGCTTCTACCTCTTCAAGAACGCCACCGACCTCACCGGCGGTGGCAGCGGCGTGAACTACGCACCGAGCCTGGCCATCGGCCCATTCGACTTCACCAAGTTGCACAACGGCGCCTACTCCGATCAGCAGGGCTACTTCTGGTTGGTGTGGGGGTTCGTGGCGCTGGCCGCGCTGCTCGCCCGCAACCTGGTGCGCAGTCGCGCCGGCCGGGCCATGCAAGCCGTGCGCGACCGCGACCTCGCGGCCGAGGTCATCGGCGTCAGCCAGATGCGAACGAAGATCGGCGTTTTCGCCGTGTCGAGCGCGTTCGCGTCGGTCGGCGGCGCGCTCTACTACTCGGTGATCCAGCAGAACCTGGAGCCCACCCAGGTGTCGCAGCTGCCGGGGCTGGTCATGTCGATCACGTTCGTGGCGATCATCATCGTCGGCGGGCTCGGCAGCGTGTGGGGCTGCATCGTCGGCGCGCTGATCGTGCAGGGCCTGCCGCAGCTCATCAACCGCTACACGGGCAGCCTCCCGTTCCTCGGCCCCGACGGGATCATGAGCGTCGCGTCGTTCAACAACTTCATCTTCGGCGTGATGATCGTGGCCTTCTTGCTGCTCGAGCCGTACGGGCTGGCTGCGGTCTGGCGCCGGATCAAGGGCTATTTCCAGGCCTGGCCGTTCTCGTACTGACCAGGTCCAGCACCACGAAGGAAACCTGCAACACCGACACGAGGAGGACAAATGTTCCGACACAAGACCGTTCGCCTGCTGGCTGCGGCGCTCACCCTGGCAGTCGTGGCCGGTGCGTGCGGTGGTCGCTCCAGCAAGGACAAGTCGAGTGGTGGCGGCAAGAAGGGCGCGCCTGCGGTCACCGCCGGGTTCGACGGCACCACGATCAAAGTCGGCGTGCTGACGCCGCTCACCGGCGCGGCTGCGGTGATCGGCAACCCGCTCACCAACGGCAACCAGGTGTTCCTCGAGCAGCTCAACGCCAGCGGCGGCATCGACGGCAAGTACAAGGTCGAAGCCGTGGTGAAGGACAGCAAGTACACGACGCAGGACACGGTCACGCAGTACAACGCCACCAAGAACGACGTCGTCATGTACATGCAGATCCTCGGCACGCCACCCACGCAGGCCGTGCTGCCGCAGCTGAAGAAGGACAACATCGTGGCCGGCGTCGCCACGCTCGACGCGCCGTGGTACGAGGAGAAGAACCTGCTGCCGATCCTGGCGCCGTACCAGGTGCAGACGGCGAACGGGTTCGACTACTACGTCAACAAGATGGACGGCAAGGGCAAGAAGCTCTGCACGATCACGTCGGACGACCCCTACGGTCAGGCCGGCCTGCAAGGCGCCAAGTTCGCGGTCGACAAGCTCGGCACGAAGCTGACCGACAGCGAGACCTTCACCGCCGGTGCCACCGACCTCACCGCGCAGGTCGACGGGCTGAAGAGCAAGGGCTGTGAGATGGTGTGGATCACCTCGCTGCCCTCGGACCTCCCGACCATCCTCGGGCGTGCGGCCCAGACGAACTACGCACCGCAGTGGTTCGGTCAGTCGCCCACGTGGGTCTCGGTGCTGTTGCAGACCGGGCTCAAGGACTACATGGAGCAGCACTTCATCCTCGCCAGCGAGGGCGTGGCATGGGACAGCAACGTCGCCGGCATGAAAGAGCTGCGCGCCGCGCTCCAGAAGTACTCGCCGTCGCAGAAGCCCGACATCTACTTCGTGTACGGCTACATGGAGGCGCACGCCGTCACGCAGCTGCTGGCCAAGGCAGTCGAGTTGGGTGACCTGTCGCGCGACGGGATCATGAAGGCCATGGCCGACATCGGCAAGCTCGACTTCGGCGGACTCGTGTCGTCGGAGGCGTACGGCTTGCCGGCCGACCGCGTGCCCCAGCGCGAGACGTCGTTCTTCAAGCCGACCGCCTCGACGCTCAACACGAACGGTGGTCTGACGCCGCTCGGGCCCGACGCCATCAACTACACGAGCACGATCGGGAAAGAGGTCCCGCTCAAGTAGTCGTCACTCGAGGTCTTCCGCGGCCTGGCGCACCTGCCAGTCGCGGTCGTCGCGGGCCGCGCGCAGCGCGGCCCGCACCTCGGGCCCATCGAAGGGGGCCAAGGCGAGGACGGCTCGCCTTCGCACGGCCGGCTTGTCGCGGCACGCGACGAGGATCGCCGGCAGGCCGGCTTCGTCGCCGATCGCGCCGAGCGCGGCCACGGCGGCCTCTCGGACCAGCGCGTTGTCGTGGGTCGTCGCCAGCTCTGCGAGGCGTTCGACCGTCCCCGCCTCGGGGGGCTGGCACTCGCCGCAAGCCCAAGCGGCCGTCTCGACGACCGACGGGTCGCCATCGTCGAGCAATGCCAGGAGCGACCACTCTGGAGGCGGGCCCGCCGCGGTCGCGGCGGCCGCATGGAGGGCCCGCCGCCGTACCACGGGCGCAGGGTCGTGCAAGGCGGCGGCCAGCTCCGCTGGCTCCAGGGCGCCGATCCGGGCCAGGGCACCCACGGCCGCGCTGCGGACACGCGGGTCCGAGTCGGCGAGGAACGGGCGCGCGGTCGCGGCGTCGCCGCGGTGGCCCGCTTCGGAGGCTGCCCGGCGGCGGGCGCGCGTGGCGTCGTCAGCGTGGAGATCGGGAACCGGGAAGCGCTCGCGTGGACCGATGCCCGCACGGTAGTTGCGCCGCGCCCGCGGTCCCTCGCCCGCGTGGGAGACCTGCCCGAGTGCGGCTCGCGTGGCAGGCTGATGCGGCTCACCGGAACGCTCCGGAGGGCGCGCCGTCGTGATCACTGAACCCACGCCCTCTGACGAGCCCGGGGCATCTCCCGAGGCAGCCCGCGACTTCGGCCCAGCCGCGGTCGCACGACCCGCCGCGCCACATCCGGGACGGCCTCGTCGGCGGTGGTCCAGGGTCTGGTGGGTCGTGTGGCCGCTGATGCTGGTGGTGGTCGCGACGGGCTTCGTGGTCGGGTTCGAACGCTTCCCGTACACGGTCCTCGCGCCTGGCTCGGCGACGGCCGGCGAGCCGCTGGTCAAGATCACCGGCCACCCGAGCTACCACCACCGAGGCGCGCTGCTGTTCGTCACCGTCAACGTGCGCGATCGGGTGAGCGGTGCCGAAGCCGTGTACGGCTGGCTGCGCGGCGACCAAGCGGTCTTCCCCAGCAACGACGTGGTCGGCACGCACACCCCAGAGGAGGACTTCCGCACCGGTGTCCTCGAGATGCGCGTCTCGAAGCAGGCAGCGGTCGTGTTGGCCATGCGCCATCTCGGATTGCACGTGGGTGAGACCGACCGCGGCGCGTTGGTCACCGACATCGTCCACGGCTCGCCCGCCGACGGCCACATCGGCATCGGCGACACGATCGTCGGCATCGACGGCAGAACCGTCACGACCTCCGACGCCCTGCGATTGTTGCTCGCCGCCCACCATCCTGGCGACACCGTGCACCTCGCCGTGCGGCGGTTCCGCCAGAGCACCGCGGTCGCGGTGCCGCTCGGCACTGCGCAGGACGTCACCGTGAAGCTGGCGTCGTTCCCCGCCGATGGCGGCCAGCCAGCTCAACCCAACCGAGCGTTCCTCGGCATCACCCCCGTCACCGATGCGGCGTTCACGTTGCCGTTCCCGGTGGACATCGACACCGGGCCGGTCGGCGGCCCTTCGGCCGGCCTGGCGTTCACCCTGACGTTGATCGACCGGCTGTCGCCCGCCGGGATCCTGCACGGCCACAAGGTCGCGGCGACGGGTACCATCGACCTCGAGGGAAGGGTGGGGCCGGTGGGTGGGGTGCCGCAAAAGACGATCGCCGTCCGGCGCTCGGGGGCCGACATCTTCTTGGTGCCGAGCGCGGAGTACGCGCAGGCCAGAGCCGAGGCTGGGTCGATGCGGGTCGTGAAGGTCGACACGCTCGACCAGGCGCTGAAGATCATCGAGCAACTCGGGGGCTGAGCGGTGGTGGACTCGGTCTCCCAGCTGCGCTTCGCCGCCGAGTTCGCGGTCTTCCTCACCTCGTTCGCGGGCTTGATCCTCTGCTTGCGGCCCAACGCCATCGCACGGGTTGCATCCGATCGTGTCCTGCTCGGCACCGGCCTGTTCGCGGAAGGTGCCGCAGCCTTCCTCTACGGCTCGTTCCTCGTCACAGGTTTCAACCAGCCCGCCCTGGTGGGGCTGCGGATCGCGGGCCTGGTCATGTTGGCGTTGGCCACCGTGGTGTGGACCGTCGATTGGCCGGCGCGGGCGCTGCTCGGCGGCGTGGTGCTGTGGCTGGCCTGCGGGCTGGGGCTCGGGCTCACCGGCGCGGGCCGGGCCGGCGACGTGTGCCGGCTCGTCGCGGGCGCGCTGCTCGGCATCGCGCTGATCCAGGCCGGGCGCCACTCGATCCCTGCTCGCATCGGCACGATCGCCGGAGGTCTGCTCCTCGCCGTCGTGTTGGCGGTGTCGGTGTCGCTGTCGATCGTGATCAACCGCAACGTCGTCGACAGCGCGTTCGCCCGCTACGAGAGCCGAGCGTCCGCCGAAGCCGCCAACGCCCGGCAGTCGTCGGCTGACCAGCTCACGTTCGCCAAGATCGTCGCCGGCTCCCTGGCGGGCGACCCCGGCGCCTCGACGCAGCTGCGCACGTGGATCGACGGCTCGGGCACTGCCGAGGCCCGAGCGGTGATCCAGGCCGACCTCACGACGCTGCGCAGCGCGATCGACAGTCACGACCCCATGTTGTTCGTGAGCTCGAGCCGGCTCGAGGTCGCCGTCGGACCGAAGTTGGACACCTCGACCTTGCTCGCGCTGGCGGGAAGCGACGTCGTCACCGAGGCCGTCGGCGCCAACGCGGGTGCCCGCCAGTCGGTCACCGTCGTGTCGCACGACCTGTACGCGCTGGCCGCGTATCCGATCTACCTCCCGGGCACGCCCCAGCAGCCAGCAGGCGCCATCGTCATCGCCCACCCACTCGACGACGTGTTCTTGAAAGTGCGGGCGGAGATCGCCGGCGAGGACTTGTCGCTGGCGCTGGCAGATCACACTCGAGTCCTCGCCCGCGCGGGGCAGCAGCCGCCGACTGCGGTGATGGTGTCGGTGGCCCGCGCCGCGTTGGAGCGCGGCGCAGGGGTGTCCCGGACTGCCGACGGCCGGTTCGTCGTCACGCAGCCGATCTTCGGGACCGATGGGTCGCCGCGCGCCGCGCTGGTGCTGTCCGCACCGACGTCCGCGATCGACCAGACCCGGCGCGACTTGTTCCGCTCGCTGTTCCTGGTGGCCATGGGCGCCGCGCTGGTGGCGCTCGTCTTGGCGGTGTTCGCCGGTGAGCGGATCGGCGGTGGCCTGCGTCGCTTGACCGCCGCCACGACCCGCCTTCGCGCCGGCGAGCTCGGCGCCCGGAGCGGGTTCACCAGCCCCGACGAGCTCGGCGTCCTGGCAGAGGCGTTCGACTCGATGGCCGGGTCGCTCGAGAAGATGACCGGCGATCTGCGGCGCTCGGCCGACGATGAAGCGCGCCTCCGTGCGCGGCTCGAAGCGGTGGTGTCCGGGATGGGCGAGGCGTTGCTCGCCGTCGACCGCGACGGCATCGTCACCGAATGCAACCCGGCCGCGACTCACTTGCTCGGTTGGGCGCGCGACGACGCGATCGGCCGTCCGCTCGACGTGGTGGTACCGGTGATCGAGGGGATCCGGCCGGTGCTCGACGATGGGGAGCGGGTGCGGATCGGGGAGAGCATCGTTCGCACGTCCACCGGTGTCGACGTGCCCGTCGCGGTGTCCGTCGGTCACCTCGACGACGTCGACGGCGGGTCGGTCGGCTCGGTGGTGGTGCTGCGCGACCTCCGCCGGGAGCGCGAGATCGAGCAGCTCAAGACGGAGTTCTTGTCGAACATCAGTCACGAGCTGCGCACGCCGTTGACGCCGATCAAGGGCTACGCGCACATTCTCGCCACCCGCGACCTGCAACAGGAGCAGACCACCAAGTTCGCCACGGAGATCACCGGTGGCGTCGCGCAGCTCGAGCGGGTGATCGGTCAGCTGGTGGCGTTCGCAACCGCGGCCGCTGGTCGACTCGACCTGGCGCCCGAGCCGGTGCGGGCCGCCGACCTGGTCGGCGGCGCCGTGACGCGGTGGCGCTCGCGGGCCACCACCCACCGCCTCACGCGACGTGTCGCCCGAGCCACGCCGCCGTTGATGGTCGACCCGGTGGCCATGGGCCAAGTCCTCGACGAGCTGCTCGACAACGCGGTGAAGTACTCACCCGATGGCGGCGCGATCGTGGTGACCACCCGCAAAGTCGATCCCGATGACCACGGCGATGGCATCCGCCTGAGCTCGAACGGCGTCGCCACGGGAACCGACACCTCGGCCTGGGCGGCGCCGGACGCCGCGTCGCACTTCGTGCGGATCTCGGTCGCCGACCAGGGCATCGGCATCAGCCCGGATCGGATGGAGGAGCTCACCACCGAGTTCTTCCAGGGCGACGGGTCGGCCACCCGGTCCTTTTCGGGCTTGGGCCTCGGCCTGGCGCTCGTCGATCGGATTGTGCGTGCGCACGGCGGGTGGGTGGAGTGCTCGTCGGCGCCGGGTGCCGGTTCGACGTTCTCGGTCGTGGTGCCCGACGCCTCGGGTGACGCTGGCCGGAGCCGCTCCCGTCGCTCGTAGATCCGCCGCGGGCCGCCCGTCCGGACCACCACCATCGGCCATCCGCCCAGGTCGACGACATGAACCACACATATCGGACACCCCTTCCGGCGGACACGGTCCAACCATTACGATCTGGCAGGTGAGGCGGGGTGTGCTGCTGGTGCTCGCTCCGGTCTTCGTCGTCGCGCTGGTGGTCGTCGCATTGGTCGTTCGGCCCGGGCAGAGCGCGCTGAAGTCGGGCGAGGCAGAAGTCGAGGTCGATGGCACGGCCGTCGTGACGACGGCCGACGGCCGTTCTCGCCCTGTCACCGATCGCATCCGCATGCACGCGGGTGACACCTTGAAGATGCAGTCGGGCACGGCTTCGATCACCACCCGCGACGCGGTGTTCCAAGCCATGGCCGGCAGCGGCAAGCCCGGCCCCACCCGCCTGCTCATGGGCACCACGCCGGAGTTGCTGGGCGGCGAGCTGCTGGCCACCAGCGAGCACCGCACGCAGATCGACTCGGCCGGCTCGTCGGTGACGGTGGGCAAAGCTGACCAAGGGGGCGCGGTGCGCCTCACCCGCACGTTGGCGCTGCGGGTCTCCGTCTACCAGGGCTCGGCCACGTTGGAGTCCGCGGGGAGCAGCCTGCAGATCCCCGCGCTGCGCGCGGCGGAGGTGGCGGCGCTCGGCCAGTTGCCCGCCAACCCGTCGCCGCTGCGCTTCCGCTCGACCGACCGGTGGGACCGGGCGTACTTGAGCCCGGCGATCACCGTCGACCAGCAGCTCGACCCGCTCACGCTCGCGTTCAACCAGAGCAGCACGGGCCAGATCACCGCCGCGTCGCTGCACTTGTCCGATCTGCCATCGACGCACGTCGTGAACACGCTGCTCGATCGCGCACGGGAGGTCGACGACACGCTCAGCCGCCCCGCCGACGCGATCGTCGGCGCGGCCGTCACGTCACTCGCCCAGAAGGGCACGTTCGAACACCGCTGGAATGCGGTGTTCCGGTTCCATTCGCAAGGCGCCACGTGGGGGCTGGTCGCGATGGACCAGCACGTCAGCGCCGACTCGTTGCTCGACCGGGTTCGCGGAGCCATCGACCAGTCGCCGCTCCGCATCGGCGGCCCCACGGTCGCGGCTGCGCAACCCACCGCGCCGGTGATCGGCGGGCCTGGAGCCGGCGCTCCGTCGGGCACCACCATTCCTGCCGACGGCTCGGGCGCAACCGGCTCGGGCTCCGGGACCCCGGGCACCACGGTGACATCTCCGTCGCTGCCGGCGCTCCAAGTCCCCCAGCCGACCACGCCCCTGTTGCCGTCGCCGCTGCCACAGCTCCCGCCGGTCACGGTGCCGCCGCAGGTCACCAGCCCGCTGCAGGGCCTGGTCGACACGACCACGCAGCTGTTGTCGGGCCTGCTCAACGGCGTGGCCGGCAAGGGCGGGCTACTGGGCGGCTGATCCGCCATGCCTGCCTGGCGATCCCGCACCGGGGGGTCCGGCGGGCGCCACCGTCCCCGAATCGCCGGCGTGGTGGCCGTAGCATCGGGATGATGTCGGCGTCGACTGATCCGTCCGTCCCGGCGCGGCCCGCTCCCATCGACCCGCGCAGTTTCGCCGAGCGCGCGTTCGCGACCTCACGCCGTGGGTTCGAGCCCGACGAGGTTCGTGCCCACCTCCGCATCGCTGCCGATCACATCAGCGCGTTGCAAGACCACGTCGCCGAGCTGGAGTCGCGGCTTCGTGCCGCGCAGACGCCGTCGCCGGCCTCGCCGCCCCGCGAGCTCGACGTGCAGCAAGTGGCGACGCTGGTGGGCGAGGAGACCGCTCGCGTCCTCGAGACCGCCCGTGAGGCCGCGGCGGAGATCAAGGCGAAGGCCGAGGAGAACGCCACCCGACTGCTGCGCGACGCGCACGAGGAGGCCACCCAGAGCAAGGCGTCGGCCGACGAGTACGCGGCCCGGCTGCGGCGCGAGTCGGAAGAGGAAGCCACCGCCACCCGCTCGAACGCCGACCGGTATGCGGCCGAGCTCCGGCGCGCCACCGACGCCGAGGTCGAGGAGATGCGGGCGCGGGCCGCAGCCGAGGTCGACGAGGTCCGACGCGGCACCGAGGCCCACATGGCCGAGCTGCGAACCGAGGCCGACGATCACGTGGCGCGCGTCCGTGCCGAGGCCGACGACTACGCCACCTCCACTCGCGGTGCCGCCGACGACGAGCTGCTGCGCTTGCGTGAGGAGGGCCAAGCGGAGGCCGACCGGCTGCGTGCCGAAGCCGACGCGGCGGCGCTCGCCGTGCGCGACGAAGCGGAGCAGGTCCTGCACCTTCGCAGCGAGGAGGCCAACGCCGAAGCGAGCCGCATCGTGGGCGATGCGCACGCCGAGCGGGAGCGCATCCAAGCGTCGGCCGAAGGCGTCCTCGACCGTGCCCGCGAGGAAGCCGATCGTCTGTTGCGCGAGGCGGAGGCGGCCCGCGAGCGCGTGCTGCACGACTTGTCGCGCCGGCGCAAGCAGGCCAAGGCCCACTTGGAGCAGCTCGAGGCCGCCCGCGCCCGATTGTTGAGCGCATACGAGGTGGTGCGCACCACCGTCGACGACGCCACCCACGAGTTGCACGCCGTCCTCCCAGAGGCCCGCGCCGCGGCCAGCGACGCGCTCAACCGGGCGATGGCGGAGCCCGAAGAGCCCGTTGCGCACCTGGAAGCCGAGTTGCGCACCGCTCGCGACCTCGAGCTCCCGCTGGTACAGGAAGGCCCGCCGTCGCCCGACGACGCGGCAGGTCCGCCAGCTGCCGGCGCCGGGCCCTGGGCGGCTCCCGATCACGTGGGCGACGCGGTTCCAACTGGGCCGGGTGAAGCGCCCGAGGCGGAGGGGGACCGTCACCACGCCCCCGCCGACGACGCCGCGGACCCAGGCGGCGAGCCCGCGGACGCAGGCGGCGAGCCCGCGGACGCAGGCGATGGCGAGGGCGAGGGCGAGGGGCACGACCGACGCCGTGGGCTGTTCGGCCGCCGTCGACGTGAGCCGCTGCACGCCGAGCCGGGGGTGATCTTGTCGTCGGCCGATGCGTCGCCCGTCGGGTCCGCCCCGGGTCCGGAGGCGCCGGCGCCCGATCCCGCGACGCGGGTGGTCGACGTCGCCGGGTCGGCGTCGACCGTCGTGGCCGAGGCGGCAGCCCCCGCGGCGGTTCGAGGAGGCGCGGAGCCGTCGGCGCCACCGGGCAACCCGGCCATCGGTGACCTCTTCGCCCGCATCCGCGCCTCGCAGGACGACGATGCGTCCGACGAGGCTGAGGGGGAGGCCGCCGCCCGCACCCCCGCGGCGGTCGCCGGTGCCCCCGCTGCGGCCCCTGTCGAGCCTCATGAGGCCGGCGGCGAGGAACCTTCGGACCAGGAAGGGGCCGAGGGCGACGACGCCGACGAAGAAGGCGAGCCCGACCCCGCGCCGGTGGCGTGGCGCAAACGCCGCGACGCCTCGCTGGCCGGCTTCGAGAAGCGACTCGCCCGCCGCCTCAAGCGCACGTTGGCCGACGAGGAGAGTGAGCTGCTCGACCAGCTCCGCACGGTGAAGGGCCGTCCCAAACCGGACAAGGTCCTGCCGCCGCACGACGACGTCCTTCACAAGTACACCGATGCGGCCACCCCGCTGTTGCGTGAGGCCGCGGCGGAAGGCGCCGCGAACGTGGCCGACATCGGCGCGGGCGACCCGCCTGCGGGCCGATCGGCCACCGACATCTCGGCGTTGGCGGGTGAGTTGGCATCCGAGCTCGTGGAGCTGCTGCGACCCCGCGTGGAGCGCGTGATCGACGACGCGGCCGGCGGCGACGACCCGATCGACGAGCTCGAGCTCGCCGATCAGGTGCGCGCTTGTTACCGCGAGTGGCGGACCCAGCGGCTCGGCGACCTCGTCCGCCACTCGGTGCTCGCCGCGTTCACCCGCGGGCTGTACGACTCGGTGCCCGGCGGGGTCGAGCTCACGTGGGTCATCGACGACACGGCGCACCCGTGCCCCGATTGCGCCGACAACGTGCTGGCGGGTGGGGTGACCCGCGGTGATCCGTTCCCCACGGAGCACGTCTGCCCGCCGGCGCACCCGGGCTGTCGCTGCTTCGTGTTCGTGGACCCCCAGTAGAGTCGCCTCCATGCGACCGACTCCGGATCAGCCCCGTCGGCCGCGCGGGCGGCCACGGCTGATGGGTCGGGGGCGGGCCCTCGCGGTCGGCATCGTCGTGGTGCTGATCGTGTTGATCATCTCGCTGCGCGGGGTGGCGCACTTCTACACCGACTACCTGTGGTTCCGTTCGCTGCACCTCACGGGAGTCTGGAGCGGGGTGCTCGGGGCCAAGCTCGCGCTGGCGGCCATCTTCATGGTCCTGTTCTTCGGGCTGATGTTCGCCAACTTGCTCATCGCGGACCGGATCGCGCCGGCGTTCATCCCCGATCCCGAAGAGGAGCTCGTCCAGCGCTACCGCGACCTGGTCGGTCACCGCACCGGTCTGGTGCGGGTGGTGGTGTCGGCGGTGTTCGCGGTGGTGGCGGGTGCGGGCGTGTCGTCGCAGTGGAACGACTGGATCCTGTTCACGCACGCCCGCAGCTTCGGCGTGAAGGACGCCACCTTCCACACCGACGTCGGCTTCTACGTGTTTCGGTTGCCGTTCCTCACGTTCCTCGGCAGCTGGCTGTTCGCCGCGTTCATCATCATCTTGATCGTCACGGCGGTGGCCCACTACGTGAACGGCGGCATCCGCGTGCGGTCGCCGCGGCCCGAGGTCGGCCCGCAGGTCAAGGCGCACTTGTCGGTGTTGCTCGGCGTGCTGGCGCTGGTGAAGGGCTACCAGTACTGGTTGCAGCGCTACCAGCTCACGTTCTCGCACCGCGGCACGGTCAACGGCGCGCTGTACACCGACACCAACGTCGAGCTGAAGTCGATCTACCTGCTGATCCTCATCGCGGCGTTCGCACTGGTGTTGTTCATCGTGAACATCTGGCGGCGTGGCTGGGTGCTGCCGGTGATCGCGGTGGGCTTGTGGGCGCTGGTCGCGGTGCTGGCGGGCGCGGTGGTGCCGTGGTTCGTGCAGCGCTTCCGGGTGCAGCCGTCGGAGTCGTCGACCGAGCGGCCCTACATCGAGCACAACATCAAGGCCACCCGCCACGCGCTGGGCTTGGACAAGATCCAGATCAAGCCGTTCGGCGGCTCCGCGCAGCTGACGCCCGGCGACCTCACGAAGAACACGACCACGGTCCGCAACATCCGCCTGTGGGACCCGACGGTGATGCAGACCGTGTACTCCAAGTTGCAGGCGCAGCGGCCGTACTACGAGATCAACGACGTCGACGTCGACCGCTACGACCTCAACGGCGAGCTCACCCAGGTGCTGCTGTCGAACCGCGACCTCGACACGAGCGGCGTGCCGCAGCGGTCGTGGGAGGCCACCCACCTGGCGTACACGCACGGGTACGGCACCGTGATGGCGCCGGCCAACGCGTCGGACCAGGGCCGTCCGGACTTCACGTTGTTCGACATCCCGACCTCGTCGACCAAGGGCGCGCCCGACATCAAGCAGCCCGACATCTACTTCGGCGAGGGCCAGTCGGGCTACGTGATGGTCAACACCGGCCGCACCGAGGTCGACTACACCGACAAGAACAACCGAACCCACACCACCAAGTACGTCGGCAAGGACGGCATCAAGGTGGGTGCCGGTCTGAGCGGTCTGGTGAACCGGGCGGCGTTCGCGCTGCGCTTTGGCGACATCAACCCGCTGATCTCGTCGAACGTGCGGTCGTCGTCGAAGATCTTGATCAACCGCGACGTGGAGCAGCGCCTGCACGCGGTGGCCCCGTTCCTGTCATGGGACCACGACCCGTACGTGGTCACCTTGAAGAACGGTCGGGTCGTGTACATCGTCGACGGCTACACGACCACCCGGCACTATCCCAACGCGCAGACCGTCGACACCTCCGACATCCCCTCGGGCAGCGGCCTCGACCACGACTTCAACTACGTGCGGAACCCGGTGAAGGCCGTGGTCGACGCGTACGACGGCACCGTCAAGTTGTACGTGGTCGACAAGACCGACCCGATCATCGATGCGTACCGCTCGGCGTTCCCGAAGCTGTTCGTCGACGGCTCGAAGGCGTCGGCCGACCTGCGCAGCCACTTCCGGTACCCCGAGGAGCTGTTCCGGGCGCAGTCCACGATGTACGGCCGCTACCACCTCACCAACCCCGACGACTTCTACAACAAGAACGACGCGTGGACGTTGGCGCTCGACCCCAACGTGGGCACCAGCGGTCGCAACGCCGAGGTCGCCCCGACCGCCAGCGGTGCACAGCCCAAGTCCACAGACCGGATGGACCCCTACTACCTGTTGATGCGCCTCCCCGACCAGAGCTCGGCCAGCTTCTTGATGCTGCGGCCGTTCGAGCCGGTGGCGAGCGGCGCCAACACCCGCCAGCAGCTCACCGGGTTCATGGCTGCCCAGAGCGACCCGTCCGACTACGGGCGCGTGACCGTGTACCAGACGCCGTCGAGCAACTTGCCGGACGGTCCGCGTCTCATCGCTGACCAGATGACATCGGACCCGGTCGTGTCGCGGGTGCAGACCCTGTTGTGCCAGCAGGGGGCGAACTGTGTGTACGGCTCCACCTTCCTCGTGCCGATCGACAACTCGTTGCTGTACGTCCGCGCGCTGTATGTGGCCGCGGAGAACAACGGCTTGCCGCAGCTCAAGCGCGTGATCGTGGCCACGCAGCACGGCGACGCCACTGACGTCGCCATCGACCCCACCTTGTACGGCGCGCTCAGCCGCCTGCTGTGCCCCGGCAGCCACTTGAGCGAGACGGAGAACGCGCCCAACTGCGGCCTGCCGTCCACACGGGAGACGGCGGTGCAGGCGAGCACTCCAGCTACGCCGACCACTCCGGCCACGCCCACCACACCGTCGTTGCCCGGCGCGCTCAGCGCATCCGACGCGGCCAAGGCCAAGAACCTGATCGCCCAGCTCGACGCCGCGCTTGCCGACGGCCGCGCCGCCTACGGCCGTGGCGACTACGCGACTTGGGCGCAGGACCAGTCGAAGGTCGACGACTACACCCAGCAGCTCCAGAGCTTGTTCAGCTCATCGTCGGGGTCGGCCTCGACCACCACGACCACGACGCCTCGGACCACCACCACCTTGAAGGGGTGAGGTCGGGACTTCGGTCCGAAGTGCTGGCGTTACGTCCCGTGTGGACGACAGGCACGTCGCACTTCGATCTGCCGGCAGGTCGTGCGCTACACCGTCGACAAGATCGGCGGCGTCGGACCCTGGGCGGGTGCCAACCGCTCGTGCCCTGACCACAAACGTTCGCCGAGCCCATGGCGGCGGCAGCGGACCGACCTCCGACACGAGCGCCTATCGTGACCGCCGAGTAGGCATCACGTTGCCACTGACCGGGGAGTGCAGCCGTGGACGGGACAGATCCGGAGATCCCTCTCACGTTCGGCTCGGGGCCGAGTGACCCGATCCGGCTCGCCGACGAGCCCGGCACGTGGGTCGAAGTGGTGATCGACGCACCGCCTGAGCGCGTGTTCGCGCTGGTGACCGACATCTCGCTTCCCGCCCGGTTTTCCACCGAGTTCCTCGGGGCGTCGTGGGTCGGCACCGACCGGCCTGCGGTGGGCGCCGTGTTCAACGGCCGTAACCGCCACAAGGCGATCGGGGAGTGGGAAGTCGCGGCGTTCGTCGAGGTCCACGAACCGAACCGGTCGTTCGCCTGGTCCACCATCGACCGCTCGAACCCTGGTTCACGTTGGCGCTTCGACCTCACGCCCGAAGGGGCCAGAACCCGCCTTCGCTACTCGGCGTCGATCGGGCCCGGCCCGTCGGGGATCACGATGGCCATCGAGTCGATGCCCGACAAAGAACCCCGGATCCTCCGGCACCGTCTCGTCGAGCACCACGGCAACATGGCGCGAACCGTCGAAGGCATCCGCGCCATCGCTGAGGGCCGAGCGTGACGTTCCGCGTCGGCGTCACGGCCTCCCCTCAGATGCCGTGGATGATCGACTACGTGGTGGAGGCCGACAAGCTCGGCGCGGCCACGGTGTGGCTGCCCGAGTTCTGGGGCCACGACGCGCTCGCCCCCCTCGGTGCGTTGTCGCAAGTCACGCGGTCGATCCGGTTGGGCACGGCCATCGTGCAGCTCGGCAGCCGCACGCCGGCCATGCTCGCCATGTCGGCGCTGTCGCTGCAGGAGCTGTCCGGTGGCCGGTTCGTCCTCGGCGTCGGCACGAGCGGGCCGCAGGTGATGGAGGGCTGGCACGGCGTGCGCTTCACCAAGCCCGTCGCCCGCACGCGTGAGACGATCGAGATCATCCGCCTGGCGACGTCGGGCCAGCGGGTCGACTACCACGGCGACGTGTTCGAGCTTCCCCTGCCGGGCGGCGAGGGCAAGGCGCTGCGGGTGGCGGCGCGGCCCGTCGACGTGCCGATCTACGTGGCGTCGCTGGGCCCGGCGAACCTCCGCATGACCGGCGCGCTGGCCGACGGGTGGATCGGCAACTCGTTCCTGTGCGAGCACGCCGACGTCTTCCTCGACGAGATCGCCGCGGGCGCGACCGCCGTGGGCCGCACCATCGACGACGTCGACATCACCGTGGCGGTGAGCTGCGAGATCACCGACGACGTCGAGGAGGCGGGCAGGCGTCACGCGGCTGGCTACGCGTTCACGTTCGGGGCGATGGGCTCGGCCTCGACCAACTTCTACAACCAGGCGTTCGGCCGGCAGGGTCTTGGCGACGCAGTCGCGGAGGTGCAGCGGTTGTGGCGCGCCGGCGACCGCGACGCGGCCCGGGCGGCCGTGCCGCTCGAGATCGGGCTGCGCACCAACTTGATCGGCCCGCCCGACGAGATCCGACGCCGCCTGCTCGAGTACCGCGCCTGCGGCGTCGACGAGCTGCGCGTCAACCCCATGGGCGACACCCTCGACGACCAGCTCGCCGGCCTCGCCCACCTCCTCGACCTGGTCGCCGACGTGAACGCGGCGGGGCTGTAACCCGCGTCCGGTACTGGCCGTCACCTCTGGTCACGGGCCGGGCGTACGCGAGTCCCGTACTCTCTGGCTGGGATGGGCTCCGACGACATGGACGGTTTGCTGCCCGAGCAGCGCGCGCGTGTTCGCATCGATGCGATGCCGGAGGCCGCGGGTTGGGCGGTGCAGGACTACAAGGCGGCGAACCTCTACGCCGGCACGGGTGTGGCGGTTCGTGAGCTGGTCACCGACGCGG
Source organism: Acidimicrobiales bacterium (assembly GCA_035547835.1). Taxonomy (NCBI): domain Bacteria; kingdom Bacillati; phylum Actinomycetota; class Acidimicrobiia; order Acidimicrobiales; species Acidimicrobiales bacterium. The sequence continues at coordinate 96,339 of DASZTW010000020.1, read as the reverse complement.
GTCCAGCCGACTACGTGCTGTTCGTGAACCGCCAAGCCGTAGGGGTGATCGAGGCGAAGAAGCAGGGGACCACCCTGTCGGGCGTCGAGTGGCAGACGGTGAAGTACCAGACGAACGTGCCCGACGAGCTGCCGGCCTACCTCGTCGACCGCGAACGGGAAGACGGCTCGACGGTGCGCTGCGTGCCCTATGCGTATGAGTCGACGGGCGACGAGACCTGGTTCACCTGCCACATGGACCCCGAGCCCACCGCCCGGAGGGTCTTCTGGTTCCATCAGCCCGCCACGTTCGAGCGCGAGGTCGAAGAGCACATCGGACACGGCGGCGGCTCCCTGCGGGCCCGCATCCCGGCCATCGAATCGACCGAGGGCATCCCCACCTGGTTGCGGCCGGCCTCGGTCGAAGCTGTTCGCAAGCTCGACACCTCGCTGAAGGCAAACCGGCCCCGGGCGTTGATCCAGATGGCCACCGGTTCGGGCAAGACCCTCGCCGCGGCAGTGATCTGTGAGCGGCTGATCAGCCAAGCGCAGGCGAAGCGCATCCTGTTCCTGGTCGACCGGGGCAACCTGGGCCGCCAGACGCTCAAGGAGTTCCAGGGCTACGAGGTGCCGGGCTCAGGCAGGAAGTTCACCGAGCTGTACACCGTGCAGCGCCTCACCCACAACAAGGTCGACCCGGTGGCGAGCGTGTGCATCGGCACGATCCAGCGCGTGTACTCGATGTTGCGGGGCGACGCGGAGCTGGCCGATGAGCTCGACGAGGAATCGAGCTTCGACCTCGCTCCGCCCCGCGCCGTGGAGGTCGACTACCAGCCGGCGCTGCCCATCGAAGCGTTCGACGTGGTCATCGTCGACGAGTGCCACCGATCGATCTACGGGGTGTGGCGCCAGGTCCTCGAGTACTTCGACGCGTTCCTCGTTGGTCTCACGGCAACACCGGGCAAGCAGACGTTCGGGTTCTTCAACCAGAACCTGGTGATGGAGTACGGCTTCCCTCAGGCGGTGGCCGACGGCGTGAACGTCGACTTCGACGTGTTCCGCCTGTCGACCGCGATCACCGAGCAGGGGTCGACGATCGAGGGCGGCCAGGGCTACGTCACCACCTTCCGCGACCGCGAGACCCGCCAGGAGCGCCTCGAGGAGGTCGACGAAGATCTCACGTATGACGAGAAGGCGCTCGACAAGCGCGTCGTGGCGAAAGACCAGATCCGCACGGTGATCCGCGCCATCCGCGACAACCTCCCGGCGATGTTCCCCGACCGCGAGGTCGACGAGCACGGCCGCCTGCGGCACATCCCGAAGACGTTGATCTTCGCCAAGGACGACAGCCACGCCGAGGACATCGTGCGCATCGCACGCGAGGAGCTGGGCAAGGGCAACGATGTGATCGCCAAGATCACGTACAAGTCGTCCGACGGGGCCAAGCCCGAAGACCTGCTCCAGGCGTTCCGCACCAGCTACTACCCGCGCATCGCGGTGACGGTCGACATGATCGCCACCGGCACCGACGTGAGGCCCATCGAGATGGTGGTGTTCATGCGGATGGTGCGGTCGCGGAACTTCTTCGAGCAGATGAAGGGCCGCGGCGTGCGCACGATCGCCGACAGCGACCTCCAGGTCGTCACGCCCGACGCCACGCACAAGGACCGCTTCGTGCTCGTCGACGCGGTAGGGGTCACGGAAACGAAGCTCATCGAGACCACCCCGCTCGAACGCAAACGAGGCGTGTCGCTCGACAAGCTCCTCCACCAGGCCGCGCTCGGGCAGGTATCGGAGGATCTCGTCTCCACGCTCGCGTCGCGCCTGGCCCGCATCGACGGCCGCATCACCCCCGCCGACCGCGACGCGCTCGAAGCGCTCGCCGGCCAGTCGCTCAAAGCGATCGAGCACGGGTTGGTCGACGCGATCGACCCGGATCGCCAACGCGCCGCCGCCCAGATCGCCTCGGGCAACAGCGAGCCAACGGGCGCCGAGATCGACCAGGCCCGCAAGGCGCTGTTCGACGAGGCCGTCAAGCCGCTTGCTTCCAACGCCGAGCTGCGCGACGCGCTGGTGAACGTGCAACGCAGCATCGACCAGATGATCGACGAGATCAGCGTCGACGAGGTCACCCGTGCGGAGTTCTCCGTCGATGCCCGCGCCCGGGCGGCCGCAACCGTCGAGTCGTTCCGCGAGTTCCTCGACGAGCACCGCGACCAGATCACCGCGCTCGAGGTGCTCTACAGCCGGCCGTACGCCAAACGCCTCACCTATCGCGACGTGAAGGAGCTGGCCGAAGCCATCGGCAAGCCGCCGCACCGCTGGACCCCCGAAGGGCTGTGGGAGGCATACGAGACGCTCGACGCGTCGAAGGTGCGCGGCTCGGCCGGCACGGTGCTCACCAACATCGTGAGCCTCGTGCGCTTCGCCCTCGGCGACAGCGACGAGCTCACCCCGTTCCCCGATCTGGTGTGCGAACGGTTCGACGCCTGGCTCCTCCAACAGCGCAACACCGGCCGGGTCTTCAGCGCCGAGCAGCTCGAGTGGCTCACCCTCATCCGCGACCACCTCGCCGCATCGCTGTCGATCGAACCACTCGAGTTCCAGGACCCGCCCTTCAGCCAGCGCGGCGGCCTCGGCAAGGCCCGCCAACTCTTCGGCGACGACCTCGACACGATCCTGTCCGACCTCACCGAAGCCATCGCCGCATGAGCGAGTTGCCGACAGGATGGGCGATGGCAACGCTCGGCGAAATCGGTAGCTACCTGAACGGCCGAGGATTCAAGAAGTCCGAGTGGCGGGAAAGCGGTCGGCCGATCATCCGAATTCAGAACTTGACGGGCTCAGGCGGTGAATTCAACTACTACGCCGGCGAGGCCGAGGAGCGACACATCGTCAGAGACGGCGACTTGTTGGTGTCGTGGGCGGCAACCCTGGGCGTCTTCCTGTGGCATGGCCCGGAAGCGGTCCTGAATCAGCACATCTTCAAAGTCGACAGCCGAATCGACCCAGCGTTTCATCGGTGGCTGCTCGAGTACACGTTGGCGTCCCTTCAGGATCGGACGCACGGCTCTGGCATGGTCCACATCACCAAGGGCAACTTCGACTCGACCCCCGTCCAACTGCCGCCTCTGGCTGAGCAGGGGCGGATCGTCGCCGCCATCGAGGAACACCTTTCCCGCCTCGACGCTGCCGAGACGGCTCTTACCCGTGCCGAGCACCGCGTGCGAGTTCTCGACCGGGTGCGGGTCCGCCAGGCCTTCGAGGCGGGGGGTTGGCCCTGGACGACCCTCGGAGAGATCGCGGAGATCAAGGGTGGTGTGACGAAGGACTCGAAGCGGCAATCCGATGCGTCGTTCGTCGAGGTGCCCTACCTGCGGGTCGCGAACGTGCAGCGTGGGCGACTCGACCTCTCGGATGTGACGACGATTCATGTCCATCCCGACAAGGCCGAGGCGCTACGTCTCGAGCCGGGTGACGTCCTGCTCAACGAGGGTGGCGACCGGGACAAGCTCGGGCGCGGTTGGGTCTGGGAGGGTCAGGTTTCTGACTGCATTCATCAGAACCATGTGTTCCGGGCCCGCCTGAACGACGCCTTTGACCCCTACTTCGTCTCCACCCACGCCAACACGTGGGGGCGAGCCTGGTTCGAGGCGCACGGGAAGCAGACGACGAACCTTGCCTCGATCAACCTCGGCACGCTGAAGCAGCTCCCAATTCCGGCGCCGCCGAGATCTGAGCAGCAGGCGATCATGGGTGCACTGCAGGAGGCGGGCGACGTGAAGACGCGAGTCCTCGAGGTGATAGATCATGCGCGGCTCCGTGCTCGGGTCCTTCGTCGCTCGATCTTGGCTGCCGCATTCTCCGGCCAGCTCGTGCCGCAGGACCCCACTGACGAGCCGGCGTCGGTGCTGCTCGACCGGATCCGCGCCGAACGGGCCGCGGCCGAGCCGACCAAACGCACGCGGAGGGCGGCGAGGTCGCAGGCGCGGCCTGCCGGAGTTTGACCGACCTTACCCACCTCTCGATAAGAACCATAAGATGCGGTAAGATCCATCAGGATGGATGAGGCAGCCAATCCCTACCGGCCAGGTGCTGGCACACAGCCGCCGGCGTTGGTCGGACGTGACGAGCTGCTGCGCCACTTCAGGGTCACGGCACAGCGCGCTCGAGCTGGCCGGCCGGGCAAGAGCGTCATGCCGATCGGCCTCCGAGGCGTGGGGAAGACGGTGCTACTCAACCGATTCACCGAGATCGGCGTCGAGGAGGGCTTCGAGGTGGGCTTCATCGAGGCCCCGGAGTCGGGCGATTTTCGCACGTTGCTTGCCGGGCGCCTCCGCCGGGTCTTGCTTGCGTACAACGCCCGTCGACGCGGTGCGAAGGTGCTGCGGGCGCTGCGAGTGTTGAAGAGCTTCTCACTGCAGCTCCCCGACGGCGCGCGGGTGTCGATCGATGTGGACGCGCTCGCTGGTCAGGCAGACAGCGGGGAGCTGGTCGACGACATCACCGACCTGTTGGTTGCAGTTGGAGACGCCGCGGCGGAGGCGGACAGCGGCGTGCTGCTCGCGGTCGACGAGGTCCAATACCTCTCGGGGGTGGAGCTGGCCGCGCTCATCACCGCAATCCACCGAACGACGCAACAAGACTTGCCGGTTGTGGTCGTAGGCGCAGGGCTGCCGCAGCTGCCCGGGCTGGCCGGCGACGCGAAGTCCTACGCGGAGCGTCTGTTCGAGTTTCCGTCCGTCGGCTCCCTCGGGCACGACGACGCGCGTGAGGCGATTCGAGCGCCTGCCGCGGCGGAGGGTGTGGAGGTTGACGATCGCGCGTTGGATGCCTTGGTGGCGCATGCGCAGGGCTACCCCTACTTCCTCCAGGAATGGGGCTATCACCTGTGGAACGGAGCCGCACATGGTCCGGTCGGCATCGAGGTCGTGGAGCAGGTCACGCCGGCGGTGCTTGGTCATCTGGACCGAAACTTCTTCGCCGTTCGATTCGACCGGCTCACACCATCCGAGAAGCGGTATCTCCGGGCAATGGCCGAGCTCGGCCCAGGTCCACACCGGTCGGGCGACGTCGCGGCACAACTCGGCGTCCGGGTGGAATCGGTCGGTCCGAGGCGCGCGAGCCTCATTAACAAGGGCATGGTCTACAGCCCGGCGCACGGCGATACCGCTTTCACCGTGCCGCTGTTCGATCAATTCCTGAAACGAGCGATGTAGTGAGCGACACCAAGGTGATCGTCGACAAGCTCTGGAACTACTGCAACATCCTGCGCGACGACGGCTTGTCGTACGGCGACTACCTCGAGCAGCTCACCTACCTGCTGTTCCTGAAGATGGCCGACGAGCAGCACCAACTCGGCCTGCCGCGGATCGTGCCCGAGGGCTACGACTGGTCGTCGCTCCTGGAGCGCAAAGGCGAGAAGCTCGAGGCGCACTACCTCGCGATCCTCAACCACCTCGGCGGCACTGACGACCTACTGGGCGTGGTGTTCCGCAAGGCGCAGAACCGGATCCAGGATCCGGCCAAGCTCGAGCGGCTCATCAAGGACCTGATCGGCGGCGAGTCGTGGATGATGCTCGACGCCGACGTGAAAGGTGATGCCTACGAGGGGCTGCTCGAGCGCAACGCTGCCGACACCAAGTCGGGAGCGGGCCAGTACTTCACGCCGCGGGCGCTGATCTCCGGCATCGTCGACGTGATGCAGCCGGGGCCCGACATGCGCATCTGCGACCCCGCGTGCGGCACCGGCGGCTTCTTCCTCGCAGCGTTCAGCTACATCCTCGGCCACAACCCCAGCCTCGACCCCGATCAGAAGCGCCACCTGCGCTCGGGGCTGTTCACCGGCTGGGAGATCGTCGACAACACCGCGCGGCTGTGCGCCATGAACCTGCTGCTGCACGGCATCGAGTCGCCCGAGTCCGACAGCCCTGTTCACGTCGACGATGCGCTGCGGGCCGACCCGGGCGAGCGGTTCGACATGGTGCTCACCAACCCTCCGTTCGGCAAGAAGTCGTCGGTCCAGATCATCAACGCCGAGGGCAAAGCCGAGCGTCAGAGCCTTACCGTGGTGCGCGACGACTTCTGGGCGTCGACGTCGAACAAGCAGCTGAACTTCCTGCAACACGTCAAGACGCTGCTCAACGTTGGTGGCATGGCTGCGGTGGTCGTGCCCGACAACGTCCTGTTCGAGGGTGGGGCAGGGGAGACGATCCGTCGACGGCTGCTGCACGAGTGTGATGTGCACACGCTGCTGCGCCTGCCGACCGGGATCTTCTACGCCCAGGGCGTGAAGGCCAACGTGTTGTTCTTCGACCGCAAACCGGGCTCCGACACGGCGTGGACCAAGGATCTGTGGATCTACGACCTGCGAACCAACCACCACTTCACCCTCAAGACCAACCCCCTGCGGCGCTCCGACCTCGACGACTTCGTCGACTGCTACAAGGCCGGAAAGCGTGGCAAACGCAAGGAGACCGAGCGGTTCCACCGGTTCACGTACGACGAGCTCGTGGCCCGCGACAAGGCCAGCCTCGACATCTTCTGGCTCCGTGACGAGAGCCTCGAAGACACCGACAACCTCCCCGCCCCCGGTGTCATCGCAGCCGAGATCGTCGAAGACCTCGAAGCCGCCCTCGCCGAGTTCACCGAACTCGCCGAGTCCCTCCAAGGCATCGGCGTGGAGGTCGATCGTGACGCATGACGAAGCAACCGAACCTCGCGCAGGGTTAGCCCGTGCCGGCAGAGCTGGCGAACGAGACGCCTTCGAGGGTTTGCCGGAGGTGGCTTCCACGAGGTCGCCGACCTGTCAGGCGCATCGACCCGCGACGAGGTGCACGCCCTCGTCAGGAGCGGCTACCCGGACGCGACCGAGGGAAAGATCAGTAACCTCACGGGTCAGCTCTGGGCGCTTCGGTCGCGATGGAAGCTCCTGATCCGCAACCTGCCCGCCTTCGTGGACCGGGTGCTGCCGTTCGACCTGCCCGCCGCCCGCATCCTGGCCGCGTACCGGGTCCCCGAACACACCCCGCTCGACGACGCGCTGAAGTGCAGCCGTCGCCCAAGCCGCCCAGATGATCGTTGTCACCCGCAACGCCCGACACTTCGAACCGCTCGGAGTCGCGTGCCTCGACCCGTGGGCCCCCAAGTCACTGGTGGTGTGCATGGCCGAACGGTCCGCCTGACCCGACACGAAACGAGCTACACGTGCCACCGCCGACGACCCGGGCTGCCGTCGATGGCGGCGAGGTGTGTCGCGAGGAGGTCCTGGATCGAGGTCAGGTGCGGGCGATGAGGATGCGCTCGCCGCTCGCCGCTCGCAGGCCGTCGGAGCGGCCGGCCAGGTAGCGGTCGGCGATCTCCACGGTGGTGACGGTCTCGGTTGCGGCGAATCCTGCGTCGTCGGCGAGGGCCACGATCTCCCCGGGTGTGTAGAAGCTGATCCACGGTGTGCCCGATGCCTCCGCGCCCCGCGCCGCGGCCTCCAGCCCGGGGCGTTCGGCGGCGTCCACCAGCTCGAGCGGCACCATGAACGTCATCGCCAGTACCGAGCCCGGTGCCATCGCGGCGAGCTGCCGCAGCGTGGCGCCGGTGGCTTCCTTGGTGATGTACATCGACACGCCGCTCGACGACACCAGCGCTCGCGCCGTCGGGTGGAAGCCGGCGGCGAGCAGCGAGCCCCACCAGTCGCCGGTGGTCTCGAAGTCGACCGGGACGAGGTGGAGGTTGGCGGGCACCCCGTAGCCGAGGTCGTCGAGCCGCTGCCGCTTCCACGCCTGCGTGCCGGGATCGTCGATCTCGAACACGTGCACCCGATCGGCGAGGTCGCGGTGGCGCTGCGCGAACGTGTCGAGCCCTGCCCCGAGCAAGACGTACTGGCCGATCTGCTCGTCGACCACGACGTCTTCCACGAAGCGGGTGCGCGCCACGATCCCGATCCGGTACGGGCCGGTGCCTTGGGGGTGCATGTCGCCACGTGCCTGCCACCCGTCGGGCGGGTCGGCGAGCTGCAGGCCGATCTCGTCGGCGATCAGGTGTGGCGGCGGGTCGACCTGCACGTGCAGGGCGCGCCACAAGGCCGTGCGAACGGCACTGCTGTCGGGCGTTTCGCTCATGCCATCACCGTGCGGCATGGTACCGACCCGACCGTCACCGCCCGGAAGGGACTGCAATGGCGAACTTCGATGGTGAGTACCAGCCGAGCCCGTGGGAGCCGATCGCCAAGGAGGTCGAGCGGTACGAGCGCACCAACGGCGCCGAGCCCAGTGAGATCGTCGGCGACGAGTGGATCGTGCTGTGGACGCTGGGTGCCAAGTCGGGCAAGGTCCGGAAGACGCCGCTGGTGCGCGTGACCGACGGGGCCGGCACGTACGTGGTGATCGGCTCGCAAGGCGGTGCGCCGACGAACCCCAACTGGGTGCACAACCTCCGAGCCAACCCGGTTGCCCGCGTGCACGACGGCGAGACGAAGCACGACCTCACCGTGCGCGAGGCGTCGGGCGACGAGAAGGCAACGTGGTGGGCTCGGGCCGTCGAGGTGTGGCCCGCGTACGACAGCTACCAGGCCGGCACCGACCGTCAGATCCCGTTGTTCGTGCTCGAGCCGCGCTGATCGACGCGCCGGGCCCGCGAGGATCGGCAACACGTGGCCCACCGCGGCCGACGCTTCCCCGGCGCGGTGGCCGCGACCCGGGTGCGGGTGTGGACGGGGTTGACGGGCGCGGTCGACCTGTTGACGCCCTAGGTGAGAAACCGTAACTTGTGGCGGTCAGCCCAAGGGGCGAGCCGATGGGCGCGCCGGCCCATCAACACGGCGCCTGTTCGCGAGGAGCGGCCTGGCGAATCGAACCGTGACCCGCGACTCGGGCGACCTACCCGCGCAGGTCCCAAGGGGAGCAGCCATGGTCTACGCACACCGCCCGGTCATCCACGACGCCGACAGCCACCTGATGGAAGGCCTCGACTGGCTGCGCGACCACGCCGACGAAGCCACCCGCGCCAAGCTCCCCGACATGAGCCGCGTGCTCGACAAGGGCGGCGCGGGCGCGGCGAAGGCCATTGCAGCCGGCGAGGCGCGCATCGGCGACGCGGCGCGCACCGCGCAGCTCGAGGACGACGTGATCGCGTCGGCGAAGGGCTGGGTGGCGCTGGGCGCCATGGACGCGTCGGAAAGGTCGCGGGCCCTCGACTTGCTGGGGTTCCAGTCGCAGTTCGTGTTCTCGACGTTCTCGCTCGGCCTGTTCGCGTTCAGCGACGACCTCGACGTGGTCTACGGCGGCGCGAGCGCGCACAACCGGATGATGCACGACTTCTGTGGGAGCGACGCCCGGCTGCTGGGTGTGGGCTTCTTGCCGCTGAACGACCCGGATCGCTCGCTGCAGGCGCTCGCCGAGGCGCTCGACCTCGGTTGCGGGGCGCTGTGGCTCCTCCACGCGCCGTCGTCGGGCCGGTCGCCGGCGCACATCGACAACGACCCAGTGTGGGCGGCCGTGCAGGATGCGGGCGTGCCCGTGGTGTTGCACATCGGCGGTGGTCGCAGCGGCATCTCCAAGGGCTGGCACCGCAATGGTCGCCCGCGGCCCGTCGACCTCCACGGTGGCGGCGAGAACCTGCGCGCCAAGGACCTGCCCTCGGTGCACCACGCAGCCGAGACGTTTCTCACGGCCATGGTGCTCGACGGCGTGTTCGAGCGCTTCCCCGACCTGCGCTGTGGCGTGATCGAGATGGGCGCCTCGTGGGTGCCGTCGCTGCTGTCGCGCCTCGATTCGACGGCCCGCATGTTCCGCCGCACCGAGCCGATGCTCGCCGAGCTCAGCCTCACCCCGTCGGAGTACCTGCGCCGCCAAGTGCGTTTCACGCCGTTCCCCGGCGAGGACGTGGCCGACCTCATCGCCCTGTCGTGCCCCGAGCTGTACCTGTTCTCCAGCGACTACCCCCACCCAGAGGGCACCAAGGACCCGATCGGCCGCTTCGAGCGAGCGTTCGACGAGCACGGCACCGATGCCGCCGCGCGCGACGCCTTCTACGAGGGCAACTTCCGCGACCTCGTGCGGGCCTGATCGTGCCCACGGCGACCACGCGGTCGCGCCTGCCCGCCGACGAGCGCCGCGACCAGCTGCTCGACGCGGCCGCCGAGATCCTGGTGGAGCACGGCGCTGCCGCGCTCAGCATGGAGCGTCTGGCGGTCGAGGCCGGCGTGTCCAAAGCGTTGCCCTACAAGCATTTCGACAACAGCAATGCTGTGCTCGTCGCGCTGTACCGACGCGAGACCCAGGCCCTCGGGCGGGCGGCCTGGCGGGCACTCGAGGCAGCGGGCCCCGGCGACGACCTGATCCGCACCAGCATCCACGCCTACTTCGAGGAGATGGGCCGGCGGGCCGCAGTGCTCGGCGCGCTCACCGCGCCGGGCTCCACCGTCGCGGCAGTGGCCGACCCCGGCACCGCCGGCGTGCCGTTCGTGATCGAGGTGTTCACCCATTTCCACGGCCTCGACCGCGACCGAGCCAAAGTGGTGGCCGGCGTTGCGCAAGGTGCGCTGGTCGGCGGCGTCACCACGTGGCTCGCCGGTCACGCCACTCGCGACGAGGTCGAACGCGACTTGGTCGCCGTGTTCACCACGCTGCTCGCACCCGCCGCAGCCCGGTAAGCAGCCGGTCCTCCGTCGACGATCTCGCCCGGTCGCCGGCACGGGGTTGGAAGGTCCACGCCACCGTTGGTACAGTCCCTCCCACGCCGCGGGGTGGAGCAGTCTGGTAGCTCGTCGGGCTCATAACCCGAAGGTCGCGGGTTCAAATCCCGCCCCCGCCACCAGCTTCAGCACGAAGGCCCAGGTCAGCGACCTGGGCCTTCGTCCTTGAGGAGGGCGTTCTACCGGTTCAGGCGGCCTTCCTCCGGTTGTTCCCACGACGTTCCACCGGCGTCTTCCGAGCCGGTTTCGTGGCCTTCTTGGCTGCAGCCTTCTTTGGCGTGCCTTCCTTTGCTGTGGCCTTGTCCGGAGAGGTCTTCTTCGGCGTGGTCTTCCTCGTCGGAGTCCTCTTCGGTGGGGTCGTGGTTCCCGGTCGAGGGTTGGCGAGGCGCTCGGTGGTGTCGGCGGCGGCGGCTTGCATGCCGGGCAGGACGTGCTGGTAGGTCTGCATCGTGTGGGCGATCTGAGCGTGGCCGAGCCGTTCGGAGACGACCTTCACCGGGACGCCCTCCTTGATGAGAAGGCTGCCGTGGGTGTGGCGCAGGTGGTTGTCCTCCTTGTGGACGTGCGGTTCCGCGATCGGAACACGGAGAAACGATCGGTAGACACCGCCCTTTTGGTGACGCCCCGCCCCTCATGGCCTCGCGAAAGTGCAGGTAGGAAGGCTGGAGGGCCTGTCGGCCGAGTCGAGGGAACGCATCGACCTGGCGCGATCTCGGCCACGGCCGGGATTGGACCGCCACCTTGCTGGTTGCGAATCTTTCGAATTGGCGGTACGGTCTTGAAGGTCGAGAAGGAGGACCGGAGTGGCGATGTCCACGATCGAACGAACCGTGCTGCCCCCGGCTGAGCCGTTGCAGGCGTTGGCGGCGATGCTCGACGGCCTTGGAGCGGAGCCGACCACGACCCTGTCAGGCCCGAACGGTGAGCACTTGGTACTGCCCCCGAAGGTGCTCGAGGTGCTTCGCGATGTAGTCGAGGCCATGGCCCAGGGACAGGCGGTGACGATCGCACCGGTCCATCAGCGACTCACGACCCAGGAGGCTGCCGATCTGTTGGGTGTGAGCCGGCCGACGGTGGTGAAGCTGCTCGAATCCGGTGAGATCCCCTTCGAACAGCCCGGCCGTCACCGCCGGGTCCGCCTCGCCGACGTCCTCGCCTACCGCGAGCGGGCATCGGTCGAGCGTCGAGCGGCGCTCGACCGGATGGTCGAGATCGCCGATGAGGCCGACCTCTACGAACGCACCGCCACCCCCAAGTGCACCCGCTGAGCCGTCGTGACGTTCGCGGCGGTGCTCGACACCTGCGTGCTGTACCCGGCGCATCTGCGAGACACCTTGCTCCGCCTGACCGAACGCGGGTTCTACCGCGCCCTGTGGTCGGCCGACATCGTCGAGGAGCTGCGGCGCAACCTGACGGAGGTGGTCGACCCGTCGGTAGTCGACCGCCTGCTCGGCCAGATGACCGCCGCGTTCCCGGACGCCGAGGTGACCGGATACCAGGCGCTCATCGACGGGCTGACGTGTGACCCGAAGGATCGGCATGTCCTCGCGTCAGCGGTGCGAGCCAACGCCGGAGCGATCGTCACCTTCAACACCACCGACTTCCCCGACCACAGCATCGAGCCGTACGCAGTCGAGGTCATCCACCCGGACACCTTCCTCCTCGACCTGCTCGACCTTGCCCCCGGCGCAGTGGTCGACGAGTTGTCGCGACAGGCAGCCGCCAACCGCCGAGCCCCGAGAACGCTTCCCCAGATCCTTGATGCCCTCGAGCGGGGCGGTGTCCCGGCATTTGCCGACGAAGTCCGACGCCGTGCAACTAGGCCCGGTTGAGTGGCGGCTTGGCGCACACGCCGTAGCCGCAGGGACGCCGGTCGGCGGCCGTGGTCCAGCTCTGAGGAGGAGCGTCGTAGGGGCCACGTACGATCAAATTCTGAGCACCCTGCTAGTGGCTCAAGTCGCTGGGTCGCAGGAAGCCGCCGCGGACGACGACGACACCAACGAGTGACGGCAGGGCCGCATCGGGGCCGCTTGCAGTGACCGGCCGTACCCATCCCACTTCGTTGCCCATCACGCCGGCCGGCGCGCGCTTCGGCGACACATCGAGGACCGCGAGCAGCGAGACCTGCGAATCGTCGGCAGATCCGAGCATGGTGCCGAGACACCGGCCACCAACGCGACCCCATTGGCTACCTGGCCCAGCGCACCAGCGAGCGGCGCGCCACCGTCACCCGCAAGTTCAACGGCAAAGCGTTCGCGTCCGCGGGCAACCTGCTGCGCTGGGTCACCGTGACCGGCATCGAGGTGTACCCAGTCCCGCAAGACGCCAGCGACCTCATACCTGACGGCATCGCGGAGTAGGCGGCAGTCTCGGTCCCGGCCGGTCCACGCGTGTAAGCCTACACATCCATACGGCAAAGGGCAGCGCCGCACTGGGAGAAACCCGTGCGGCGCGACTGTGCGCAGCGCACGGTCGCCCGGGCATGTTGTCCCAGCCCACCTGTACCGTTTGCGCAGGTGACCCGGTGCGCGCCCTTCGCGCTACGGCGTCGTCCGGGGACATGACAGTGGCTGTACAGAAGATGCGGGACTACGCGAGACAGGCGCCCAGATGACCATTCGCGCCGCCGGCTCCGCCGTACCGCCCTCAGCCGAATCGATTGTCGACGCGCTCCTGCCAAACCGGTCCGACCCGCCGCTCGAGGAGCTCGCGAACGCCACGTTCATCGACGGCCAGGTCGACGTCGCGGTTTCGCCCGTGGATCAAATGCTGATGGCCCTCACGCGACGCCTGCTCCTCGACCCGGCACTCGGCCGTGTCGCTGTCGTGCAACTGCCCCGAGCGAAACACCGCGTGGCGCTTCTCCTCGCGATCATGAGCCACCTGCTGTGCCGCCAGCCCCCGGCCGACCTTGGTGGGCCGGTCGTGCTCGTCGGGTTCGACGTCGACCTCGTATCGCAGCTTCGGTCGCTCGCCGTGCGGAACCGGCGACGGATGGGCCTCGCCGATGGGAACCCGCTTTCTGCGCATCGGCTCACGCGCGCCGGGTCCGCCGAGCCGCTGATCGGGAGCGAGGCCCGGCCGGTCGACCGCTCGTTGCTGTACTACAACACCCGCATCGGCCAGCCGTCGATCACCTGCAGCCCGCCGCTGGTCGTGGTCGACGCCACATCAGTCGAGAATCCTGTCGCGCGGACGCGTGCGCTCGAATGGGCGCTGCAGCAGGGCGCGGCGGCGATCGCCGTGATCGGCGATCTCGGCGACGACGGGCTTGTCAAGACCGTTTCCGACGCTGGGCTCGTACCCCTTGTTCTCGCCGTGACGCAGCCTCTCGCGCAGGATCTCGTTGCCACATTCAACCGTGGCGTGTGTCCGCCCAGCACACTTTCGAGCCAGAGCATCTTGTGGCTCTCGCCAACGTCAGTGTCGCTGCACCGTGTCGTCGGTGAGGCTGCGAACGACGCTGTCTCTCGCGCTCTCGAGGCGATCGCAGCGAAGCCGAACGGGCCTCCGCCGCCACAACTCGACGTCCCGTTGAAGCTCGTCAGGAACGGCTCGCGGCTCGCCGCGCGTGTAGCCGACTACAAGACCGCATGTACGTACAACCCGCGTCCGGGCGAGTTTCCCGCTCTTCGGCTCCTCGATCGGGCGACCGCGACGTTGCCGCCGAACTGGCGCTCCTGGGAAACGGCGAACCTCGGCGCGTTGAAGGCGGCGGCCCGCGCGCTGTGGCGTGCGCTCGAGGAGGACAATCCCAAGCTGCTCGCGTTGTGGCGCGTTCTCGACCAGCTCGAGCGCACGACGAGCGGCACCATCCTCATTCGCTGCCACTCGCGCGCGGCCGCGGAGGCGACGCGCACGTCGCTTTCGACCGGCGAGCGAACCGAGGCGCAGATCGCGCTCTGGGACCGCATCGAGGCCAGGGTACGCATTGGCACGTTCAAGGAGCGTGTCGCCGCAGGCGATGTCGACGCACAAGTCCTGACCAGTCCACCGCCGCCATGGCTGTTCTCGTTGCTTCTCGGTATCGAGGCACCAACAACGCACGTGCTCGTCTACGCAGCGGAAGAAGCAATTCTGGCGCGCCAGGGCGAACGATGGGCCGCGACCGCATCTGGCTGGGATCGCGCGTTGGCGCGCGTACTCAACGCGCCCGCGCCCGATGCACTCGTGTCGCCCGTCGCTGCGAGCGGCGAGGCAGCACCAGCTCGTGCGGTGGCCACGTTGCAGGTGCCGGGACTATCTCTCGCGCAGGTACTCGACAGTGCAACCGATGCGCTCGATCCGCCTGACGAGGTGGAACAGCCGGTGTCGACAACGACGCTCAGCGGGGGCGCGAGCGCTCGCATGTGCGTGCCCGTTCATCTTGCCGACGGACGCACATGGTGGTGCATCGATGATGGCGACGGCGCCACGCCCGTCGTGCGTGTCACCGCGGGCGGGCCCGAGCACTGCCCGGTCGCGCAGCTCCAAGACGGTGACTCGATCGTTGTCCCGGCCGGAGAGGGCACCGATTCCATCCACGCTCGGCTGGTCGCGGCCAGCAGGTCGAACGCCGATGTCCAATCGCTCGACCTCATCCTGAGCCAGTTGCGTGCTGCCGCGCGCGCCGTGATAGCCAGTTCGCGGACACAACGTGAAGCCGTCAAACGTGTCGCGAACGTCGGTGCGGAAGCGCCCAGCCAGCTGGGTGCGTCGGCCAACGGGACCACTATCGCGCCGCGCGAGCCCGAAGACGTGCGCGCCGTGTTTCGCGCTGCGCACCGGCCGTGCCCGGACCTCAACCTCATCTACGCGGTCGCGGACGCGTTGCGCTCGTTGAACCGGACGCTCGGCCGGTTCGTCGCCGCCGTCGCCGGCGGCCGTGGCGACGACACCGTCGCTCGGCTGCGTGATCTTGTCGGCCCTGTCGCCGACGAACTCCTCGACGAGTTCGTGATATCGACCGTCACCGGCGTTGACGAAGCGCGCGAGATACCCGCCTACATCGCGGGACGGGTCCGATGACGCGATCGTCGGAAATCGTTGACACCGACGTCGGGCTTCGGGTTCACTGCCTTTGCCGCGACGCGGCACACAACACAACCTTCCCTCAGCAGACCCTTGGGGTCGGGCCGACACGCTCGAAGCGGATCGGTGGCCGGCCAGACCGTTTGATTCCACCCGGGAGGAACCATGACCATCGTGCCTGGCGCGAGCGCGCCGTCGACCCTGTTGCCGCTCGCCGGAGCCGGACAGAAAGCGACGAACCGGCGTGAGCAGGTGCTCGTCCACCACCTGCTCGCGAACACGATCGAGGCGCTGACCGACAGGACGGGCACGACCCACGCGTTCCCGTGGACACCCGACCAGCAGGTGCGCATCGGCGTTCTCGGCGCCACCATCAACACACCCCCACCGGCGGCCGGTGCGGGGAGCGGCACGAGTGGCGACGACGGCGATGGGGATACCGACGCTGGCGCGGCGGGTGCCGGGCAGCCGGCTGTCGCACCTCCCGTCGAGAACCGAGGCGTCGTCGGACTCGATTTCGTAATCGCGAGCGGTGTCGTGGAGGTCGAGCTCGACGTGCACGTCGCGTTCGCGCTGTACCACCCGCTCGTTCCGGACTTCGCTTACATCAATACGGAAGCCCAAGTGCGCGCCGCTGCCGCGAGCGCAGGCGGAGGAAACCGTCGCCGGCGGCCAACTGTTCCAGTCAATCCGACGTGGGTTCGCGACAATCGCGATGTCACCTTCACGATCCGCGCGCCGGTGCAGGCCGGCGAAGTGATGGTGACAAGTGACGCGATTCCCGGCGGCGACCCACTCGAAGCGGACACGAGATCAGCCGTCACGGCGCACTACACGAACCCCGACGCGTTGTGGAAGCTGACGAACAACCAGACGCTGCCCGTCGCGGCCGCGCTCGGCACCCAAGCCGACTATCGGCAGGCCCTCAACGGGCGGCGGGACACGAGCTGGAACCCGCTGTGGCCGCAGCCGCAGCTCACGGTCACCACCGCGCCGACGCCGAACGGTGACATCGCCGTGTCAGTCTCGATTACCAACGCACGCGTGCTCACAGAGCGTGCGCTGCAAGACCTCGCGGTCTACGACACGCGCATGAGCGTCACCGTCGCCGGCGCAGGTGTCGTCGTCCCGCAGCGGCTCGGCTTCGCGAAGGACGATGTCCGTTACGCCGACGTTGCGACCGTCGTTGGGCGCGGCCGGGGTTGCGTTGCGATGCCTGGCGACACGCCGAAAACGATCGTCGCCGAGACCTTGCCGCTGCACGCGCAGCACGTTGCCGAGTCAAGCGACCACGGCATCGATCTGCGCTTCGCGACGCTTGAGGCCGGATACCAGAGCGCGCTGGCGGCGATCGGGTCGGCCATGCGTTCATTCCTGCGCACCTGGGACTTCAGCGCGGCACCCAACCCCGGACATGAGCACGACCAGCTCGAGGAGCTGCGCAAGCAGTTCGAAGCAGAAGTCGAGCGGTACGAGCTCGGGTGCGACCTCCTGCGCAGCGACGTACGCCTCGACCGTGCCTTCATCTTCGCGAACCGCGCCTTCGCGGCGGCAAAGGGTCCGACCGGTGCCTGGCGCCTGTTCCAGCTCGTCTTCATCGTCTCCGAACTCGGAGCGCTCGCCGCTCGCGAAAGCCGCACCGATACGCGTCTGCGCAACGAGATCGACTCGGTCGACGTCCTGTGGTTCCCGACCGGCGGCGGGAAAACCGAGGCGTACCTCGGACTCATCGCCGTCGCGCTCTTCTTCGACCGGCTGCGGGACAAAGAGCGCGGAACGACGGCTTGGCTGTTGTTCCCGCTGCGCATGCTCTCCGTTCAGCAACTCGCACGCATCAACGAGATCCTCCATCATGCGGAAGCGGTCCGGGCCGCGGGAAGTCTTCCTGGAGACCCATTCGTGCTCGGTTACTTCGTCGGATCGGGCAACACGCCGAACCGTCTCGGCTACAACGATCCGAACAGCTGGTGGGACGGGATCGATGAGTTCGCCAAGCGGTCGCAGGCCGAACGCGACGAACGCCGGCTCGTCGGCGCATGCCCGTCATGCGGCCAAGGCGACAGTGTTGGCCTCGACGTCGATCTCGCAGACCAGCGACTTCTCCACGTGTGCCGAACGTGCGGGCACGTGCTCGCGATCCACTCGAGCGACGAGGAAGTCACGCGATACCAACCGGCCGTCATCGTGTCCACCGTCGACAAGATCACGGCGTTCGCACGCAACGGGCAGCTTACCGCTATCAACCACGGGCCCCGTCGGCGCTGTCCTCAGCACGGTTGGTATACGCACAAGGCCTGCATAGCAAAGGGCTGTGCAGTTGACCCGAGCACGCACACGTCTCCCTCGGGCTTCTACGACCCGACCCCCGCACTGTGGATCCAAGACGAGTTGCACCTCGTGCGCGAAGAGCTCGGCGTATTCGCAGGCCACTACCACACGCTCGTCGCGGAGCTCGCCGCCGGAGTGGGCAACGAACCATCGAAGGTGATCGCCGCAACCGCGACCATCGAGCAATACGAGGACCAGCTTTCACAGGTGTACGGGCGCAAGCCGCGCATGTTCCCTGTCGGTGGCCCCACGCTCCGCAAGTCGTTCTACACCGAGGTCGTCGACGACATTCGTCGCATCTACCTCGGCGTACTTCCGGCGGGTGGCGGCACTGTCAAGGTCGACCTGGCCGCGTCGATCACCGCCCAGCTCGTTGAGGACGTGCACTGCCTCACCGACGACCCGACGCCGCTGATCGCGGCGCTCGCCGCCGAAGGATTCACCGCGTCGCCGACCGAGGCGAGGGCGATGCTCTTCGACTACGAACTCGCCCTCGCCTTCGTCAACAGCAAGGCGCACGGTGTCGTCGTGCACGACGACATCCACCGGCTGTCGGAGAAGCTGATCAACCAAGGATCCGACCCCGTACGCAGCGAATACCTCATCGGCGACACGTCACTCGGAGAACTCGCCGCCGCCGTCGCCGCGATCCAAGCAGACACATCCGCGACAGCGCGTGCACAACGCATCCGCGCGCTCGTCGGAACGTCCGTCATCTCGCACGGCGTCGACCTAGATCGGCTGAACTTCGAAGTCCTCGCCGGCATGCCGCCGACCTACGCCGATTACATCCAGGTGACCGCACGGGCAGGTCGCACCCATGTTGGGCTCGTCGTGTCGGTGTTCGACCGAGCGAACCGTCGCGAGACCTCGATGTACCAGAGCTTCGCGACAACGCACGCCGCACTCGAGCGGATGGTCGCGCCCGTTCCGGTAAACCGTTTCGCGACACGCGCGGTTGAACGCACGCTTCCGGGCATCGTCAGCGCACTGTTGTGGGACGAGACCCGCAACCCGAACTGGCCGAGCATCGACGAGATATCAACGACGCGCAAGTTCCGGCCGTGGTGGAACGCCAACGCCGCGGCTCTCATTCCGCACCTACGAGCGCGCATCGAGCGCGCGTACCGATGTCCGGTTCAGGACCCCGCGATGGTCGTCGACGAACAGAAGCTCGTCGACGACGCGCTCGACCGGTGGGAGAACGTCGAACGGCAACGCATGCAGCAATGGCAGGCCGAATGGCTTACGGACCTGTTCACGACCCCGGCAATGACGAGCCTGCGCGACGTCAATCCGCCCGTCGAGTTTTCCGGCGGAAGCCGTGCCGGCCAGATCATCGCTCGCCTACACGGGTGACAGGAGACGACCATGAAGCGTTCGACCACCCAGGTGCTGTACCGCTACCTCCCCGGCGCGGTCTTTCCGCACGAGGACGGGTTCATCGCACAGGTGCATCACATCACGGGCCCGCGTGTCGGTGACCTGAACCGCACCGTTCTCCTCGAAGAGCTTGCCGTCGAACTCGACAAGTGGCTGCCGGACCAGATCGGGATTCCCGATCCACGCTCCAATCCCGACGAGTACACCATCATCGAACCCGAAGAGGTGTCATGGGACGTGTACCCGTTGACGTTCGAATGTGCGAATCCAAGTTGCCGTCGCGTAAAGCGATGGTTCCAGCAGGATCAGCTACTTACCGACACCAACGCGACCGGCAAGGTCAGGTGCCCGCACTGCAACTCGAAGATGCGGCAGCTGCGGTACCTCACCGCCCACAACTGTGGGACGATGCAACCGCTGCACACACAGCGGTGCCCGAACTGCGGCATCCCCGACCACATGTACCTTGAGGACCTCGGGTCGTTCCGGTCCTCGTCGTGGCGCTGTCGGCAATGTGGCGCAGCGATCAGCACACGATTCACACCGTGCGACTGCGGGCGCTACGCACGGGGTGGCGGTCAGCCGTACCGGCAGGGTTACACCGCGCGCGACCAGCGCGTTTGGCTGCCGCAGACGCTCACGATCATCAACATCTCGGGACAGACCTACGACAACTTGCAGCGGCATTCCGAGCGTGGTCTCGCCGCGCTCGCCTCATGGCTTGGCGATCAGACCGAGCTCGCCGTGTCACTCACAGAACTCGAGCGACCAGGTGGCGGCCAGCGCATGACCGCTGCCGAGTGGGCGACACAGGAGCAGGCGCTGCGCGCCAGTGGCGTCGACGAGTCGGTCATCGCGAACGTACGCGCCCTCCAGGGCCCGGCAACCAGTGGTGTCGCCGCCATTGCCGGATCCGTCCATCCCGATGTCATCGCAGTTGCGGGGCAACGCTCGATGGTCGAACGCGCCGGCCTCTTCGACCGCAACATCATCGACGACCGCAAGAGCTTCGTGGAACTACGCGATGGCGCGACGGGTCCCGCACGAACGATCGCGGACCACACCGCGCGAACGATGGCGCTGCTCGGCATCGAGGACATCTCGATGACGCAGCGATTCCCGATCGTCGTCGCGAGCTACGGCTACAGCCGATGCGATCGGACGCCCGGCAACTCCAACCTCCGCAGCTATGCCCAACCACGTCGCTACAACGGCAAGACGCCAATCTTCGCCGTACCGGCGGACACCGAGGCACTCCTCGTGACGTTCGATGCTCGTGCTGTCCTCGGATTCCTGGTGCACGAGGGTGACGCCGCGGGACCGGTCCCGGCTTCGAGCCGGGATGCGAAGCTCGCGGTCGCGCAACTCCTGGCCGGCGATCCGGCAATCGGAGGCGACAACGCCGCGGGCAAGACGCGGCGACTCGTTCACTCCGCATCTCACGCGTTGTTGCGCGCGCTCGACGACGGCCAGACTGGCTTCGGCGAGGCCAGCCTCGCCGAATGGATCGTCACCGATGCGATGACGACCGCGATCTATGTCGCGTCGTACAACGACTTCACGCTCGGCGCGTTCGACACTGTGCTGCGCAGGCGGCTCGCGCCCTGGTTACTCAGTGCAGCCGACAACGTGAACCACTGCGACAACGATCCCATGTGCTCACACGTATCGTCACAACGACCTCACGCCGCGTGCGACCGGTGCCTGCACCTCTCATTCGGATGTCGCACCTGGAACGCCGATCTCGACCGACGACTCCTCCGCCGCTTCTGGCTGTGGACGCAGCAACAGCCGGTGCCGTGAACGGCCTCGTCGGCCTCGTCCCAGTCGCTGAACTGCTCGCTGAGATCGCTGGCAGCCGCCACGGCGCGACGCGCCTCGCACTCGAGCTCCTCGGAGGGGACCCGCACGTTCTCCTTCGCGGGCACGACGACCGCCGCCTCGCCGCACGCGCAGAGCTCATTGGCGCCGGCGTCATGACCGAGTCTGGCGTTCCTGCCGCCGGGCGCGTAGCGGAGCTCGTTGTCGTGTGCGAGATCCTCGCCAACGGCACGATGCCATCGCCGAGACTGCTTCCCGATGCACGTCTTGTGCTCTCCGCGCCGCCGGGCACCGTCCCGCTCGCTGACCGCGAGCGTCTCGACGGGTTCGTCCTCGACGTCATCCGACAGGCGACTACCAGTCTCGCGATAGGCGGCGCGTTCTGGAACGAAGCAGGCTTCGAACTCCTTGATGACGTGCTCCTGCCAGCGGTGCAAGTGCGCGGAATCGCAACCACCGTCTACGTGAACACACCGGAGCGCGACTACCTCGCGCCCCTGCAAGAACGGCTTGCGACGCTCCGATCTGCCGGGCCGGTACGGGTCCGATGGTTCGTCGGCGCGCGGCCAACCATGTTGCACGCCAAGTTCGTCATCCGCGACAACGTGCACGGCTACCTCGGCACCGCGAACCTCACGTCGTGGGGCTTGCACGGCCACATCGAAGCAGGCGTTGAACTCACGGCCGGCCAGAGCCAGCGCTTCGTGCAGTTCCTCGACGAGCTTGATGCCGCAGGGCTCTTCGACGACTCACCCCGTGCCGAGATGTGAGACGCGGGGCGGATGCGTCTGGTCAAGCCGCGGGCCCGTCGGACCAGCGAGCTGCCCCGGCGCACGGCCACGAACCGCCGCCCGACAGCGATTTCCGGAGCATGCCGCGGGTGTGGGGAACGTCCACGCCATCATGGTGCACCGAGACGAGTGAACTGGCGGACGGAACAGGCACCTTCTTCCTCATGACCACGCGCGCCACTCCCGGGTCGAGCCCTCTACGTCACCTCGACGCGCCTGCGCTTCGGGACGCGACCCGCGCCGAGCTTCGCAGCCGACAGAACCACTTACCACCCATCAGCGTGTACCGATGGTGGGCGCGCCGAAGCGAGACCGTGACGGGCGCGATCATCGACGCGATCGCGCGGGATCGACCCGGTTCGCTTACGATCGCAGATCCTTTCGCCGGTGGCGGGGTCATTGGCCTCGCTGCACTCCTTCGCGGACACAAGGTGTACGCCCAGGATGTGAACCCGTGGGCCGTGCGCGGGCTCACGACCATGACGTCGCTGCCAGATCCCGCCGATCTCGAGAGCGCGAGTGGTGAGCTGCGCGACGCGGCGGCGTGTCTGCTCCGCGATGCCTACGCCACTTCGTTGCGGGACGGGACGCCGGCCGAGATTGCACACACGTTCTGGCTCGCGCAGGCTCCATGCCGGAAGTGCCGCCGCGTCGTTCGGCTGTTCCCGGGCGCGCTCGTGTCTCTCGACACGCGCGTGGACTGCGGCGGCCAGAACGGGTTTGTTGCGTGCCGCGCGGGGCACATGCACCACGCCGACGCGAGCCGACGGACCCGGTGCAGAACGTGCGCGCGTCACGTCGACCCCGACGAGCGCTACCTCAACGGTCGTGAGTACACATGCACGTCGTGCGGCCATTGCGGACCGATCTCGGAAATCGGCGCACGGCTCTCGTGGTCACCGATCCTGGCTGAGCGCGTTGCGCAAGGTGCTCGCGAAATTGATGTACCCACGGCGGTAGAGCGTGCCCAAGCGAGCGACAAGCGCTGGCGACCGAAGCGAGATCTCGGCACCATCGAGCGTGGCCCCGAGACGAATCGGCTGACGAGCATGGGGTTCAGCTCATGGCATGACCTGTATCCAAGCCGCCAGCGCGTCGTCCTCGAGACGCTGCTCGACCGTATCGATGATCTCGAGCTCGACGATCGGACGAGGAACGCGCTTATTGCCGTAGTCATCGGTGCGACCGAGATCGCGGGCCGTGCCGCGCGATGGGACCCGCGCTATTTGAAGGTGTACGAGACCATCGCGAATCACCGGTTCAACGCGACGACGCTCGCCGTGGAGCCGAATGTTTGGGGCGCAGGAGACTCCGGGCGCGGCACAATCGTCCGCCGGGTGCGCGCCACGGCGAAGGCATCGCTCTGGCTCGACGAACACATCGGACGGACGCTGCATGTCGACGGACCCGTACCGGTCGGTCGCCGTCGCGGACGGCTTCCGGCCGATCTCGACCTTCGCGTTGTCGAAGGGTCAAGCGCGCGGCTAGTCGTTCCCGACGCGAGCCTCGATTTCGTTGTCACGGATCCGCCCTACCACGATGACGTGCACTACGGCGAGCTTTCGAACATCTTCCGCGCGTGGGCGGACCTTCCGCTCGGAAGCATCGATGGCGATGTCATCGTTGCGCGCGGCGCGGCAGACGAGACCACGAAGATCTACCGCGCGCAACTTGAAGCTGTGTTCTCCGAGGTGAGCCGAGCGCTGAAGCCAAATGGCCACCTCATCTTGTCGTACGCAAACCGCGCGCCGATCGCATGGGTTGCCCTCTTTGGCGCGCTGCAGGCCGCTGGCTTCCACGCGCTCGGCTATGAGGTCGTCGTCTCGGAGAACGCCGACGACTACGCCAAAGCCGGACGACGTTCGTGCAACCTCGACGTTCTGCTCGACCTCGTTGTCACATCAGTGAAACCGAAACAACAGCACCGTGCGCGTTCGGTGCCCAAGGGGGACGAAGGGCAGTACTGCCGACAGATCGGTGACGCCGCACTTCGGATCGGCGACCTCCCGGAAGGTTGGGAAGACGAGTTCGTCAAGCGCTTGCGCGAAGCGCGATTCCTTTCGGCGAACGGCTGACCATCGGTCGTCGCCCTGCGACAGAGTCCTGCGAGGACTCACTGCATCGTCGTGGACCCGTCCGGGTGGCGCCAGACCATGCGGCCCTTGTCGTCCATCACGACGACCGAGTGGCCGGAAGCCAAGAGCGCCTCGGCGAAGTTGGTCTCTTGCGCGGCCTGAGAGATGGCGGCGTCCAGTGCGGCGTTGTTGTTCTCAGACGCTTGTTCCACGAGGCTCTCCCTCTACCGTCCGAGGGTACCGGGTTATGACTTGTCGGCTTTCTCGGGTGCGGGCCACCGACTTGCACATCTACCGCGAGGTACGAGCGCGCAGCTACAAGGGTGACCTTATCGAGGACCGCTTTGACCTTTACAGCGCATAGCGTCTCGCGACCAGGGCACTGAAGTGGGAGCCGAACCGCGGACGTGTGTCGCTCATCGATTGTCTAGGGTCGTTGCTGGCACTCGTCACTGGCACTCGTCAGGTGCAACCGAGTCTCGATGACGAGTCCGTCGTATCCAGGTCAAAGCGGCAAAGACGCCGTCCGCGTCGGCGACATTACCTCATCAGCAGCAGCGTCATCGCCACCGGCGACGACCTCGGATGAGCGGCGGTTCACAGCGCCACATCAAGGGCGTACCGTCGATGTCGTGAGCGACGAGCGAAGCCGACCGCCGCAGACAGCTACGACGCCCTCGGCCGCGCGGAGCAGGCCCACGTGCAGGCGTCGCGGGATGAGCGGGTCGCTACATTGCGCGTCGAGCTCGACCTCGCCACGCGAGTTCGATGCTGTGGGCTCCACGTCGAGCTTGACGAGTGGGGCCGCGTTGTGGACCGCTAGGCCGGAGCGTGACCTCTCGGGTGCGCGTTCAGCGTGTTTTGCCGGTCTCGAAGAGCGCGAACTCGATCTGGTCGGCGCGTCGTCGCACACCCGACAAGGCTTTGGCGGCTCGTGCAGCGTCGGTGCAGTACTGGACGTAGCTGTCGCGTCCGAAGCGCCGAAGCCGGAGGGCGTGCGCGACGACGACGTCGGCGATGAGCGGCGCGGGCCGGTCGGGCACTCCGCCGGCGAACGCGGCGAAGTACAGCACCTTCGTCGCGAACGACGGTCCGAGATACGCGATCTTCGCGTCGCGGAGTGCGGTGTCCCACGCGGTGCCGGGATCGCTTGAGGCTGCGTCGATCACCTGCTCGAGCCGCGCGTCGAGAGTGTTGCCGGAGCGCCCGATGATGTTCGCGACGCGTGCGGGGCCGCGACCGACGGTGCCGTAGCCCCAGACCATCGCGGCGGTGAAGCGCTCGCGCGCCGACGTCGCCGGATCCGCGAAGACGTTGAAGACGACTTGGCGCGACACGTTCAGCGCCGTTGGCTTCTTCGCATCCGGGACGCAGCGCGTCGCGAGCACGGCGAGCTCGTCCTTCAACGCGACGATCCGGTCGGCCCAACTCGACTCGTACCACCGGATCGCATGCTCGGCGACCGGCGGCAACGTCGCCGCCCACTCAACCGCATCGGTGTAGCTGAATGTCCTGCCCTCCGACATGCGCCGAGCGTAGGGCCGGCTCACCGCGGCGAACGGTGGTGGATCGACGTGTTCGTGCGCCATCGCTGCCGGACTGTCGGCCATGATGACGTCGTGGTCGACGAATCGCCCGACGACGCTCGGCACGAAACCGACGAAGATGCGGAGCCGGAAGAGGCCGACGAGGTCGTCGTTCGCGTTCCCTACACGGCGCTGAGCCGGCAGTTCACGCTGCCCGACTCCATCCTCGCGGCCCAACGAGTGGTCGCGCAGATGTCGACCCAATGGCCCGTGATCGAGGCGGCGCGCCGTGCGATGGACAGCCTCCCGTCAGGTGTCGAGCTTCCTGCGATCTCGGCCGCCGCCGCATCAGCACGCTGGATCACGGGATCCAGTGTGTTTGCCGCTGCCATCGAGGCGCAGCAGGCGCGGACACGCATCCTTGCAACGCTTGCGGACTCCACGTTCCAGCGGCAGATCGGACTGCTCGACACCTCGGCCCATACGTCGTTGCAGCGACAGCTCAACGACCTCACACGCATTGCGCGCGTCGTCGAGAACATGCCGACCCTGTACCGCGGTCTGACGACACCCCTTCTCGTCGAACGCTCGGTGAGCATCGGTATCCGCGGCTGGGACGAGGCGACGCGCGCGATCGGGGCCGCGACACTTGAACAGCGCGTCGAGCCCCTCGAGGCATTCGGGCGAGGCACGTTCGGCATCACGGCCGCCGGTATCGCCCTTTCGGAGGGAACCGAGAGCGGCCCCGCCGAGACCGAGGAACTACTCGGCCCGCAGGCGCTCGCGACGCGGCTTCGTGGCCGCTTGGGCGAGCTCGACCCGGCTTTGCCCGCGCGCCTCGACGGCGCGTGGGGAGCGCGTCAGCCGTACGGGACCCGACGCGGCATCGCAGGCGGCGCACTCGCTCATGGAAACCGTCGACGGCGCGCTCCGCGGCGCAGCTCCCGATGTCGACGTGTTGGCCTGGTACAACGCGACGAACCGCTCCGACGCGCTTCACAACGACAAGCCGACCCGAGCGCTGCGGGTCAAGTACCTCCTGCGCGACCGCCCGGGAGAAGCGAATGCCGTGCGCCTGCATCTGCGCGCCTTGAACGACCTCGTCGGCGTGATCCAGGGACTGAAGCACGGGTCCGGCGACAAGGACTGGCGCTCGGGCGGATCGGCTGATGTGTATGGGGTTGCCTGCGAGGATGTGACCATGACGCCGAGGGACGGCCACGTGCACACAGAGTGGTCCTGGGACGCCCCTCACGGTTCGATGGAACGAGCCTGCGCACGCGCGCTCGTGCTGGGCCTCGACTCGATCGCGTTCACCGATCACGCCGACTTCGTCCGGTGGCGCGTCTCGACGGGCGTGGCCGAGTTCCTCGGCGACCTCGGGGCGGTCGTGGACGACGGCACCTTCGTGCCGCCACCTCTCGACGTCGACGGTTACCTCGCCTGCGTCGAGCGGTGCCGCCAGCGGTTCCCCGACCTCGAGATCCACGCCGGAGTCGAGCTCGGCGAGCCGCACCGGGATCCGCAGCAGGCCACTGCTGTGCTCGACGCCGGGGCGTTCGACCTCGTCGTTGCCGCCGTCCACTCGCTGCCCGGCGGCGACGGTCTCGTCGAGGTGTCCGACGCCTACCTCGACCGCTCTGCACCCGAGGTCGTGCGCGGCTACCTGACCGAGATGGAGCGGATGATCCGCTCATGGGACCGCTTCGACGTGCTGGCCCACATCGACTACGCCGCCCGGTCCTGGCCAGCCGACACCGGACCAGATGGAGCCGGTCCCTACGACGCAGGCGACTTCGAGGAAGAGCACCGGACGGTCCTGCACGCACTGGCTGCGACTGAGCGAGCGCTGGAGGTCAACACTCGGCTTCCCCTCGACGCTCGGGTCGTCACGTGGTGGCGCCAGGAGGGCGGCACCACGGTGAGCGTCGGTAGCGACGTGCATGACTCGCACTTCCTCGCTCAGGGCTTCGACGTGGCGGCCACGACGCTCGCCGCCGAAGGGTTCCACCCCGACCCCGCCCGGTCCGGGTTCTTGACCCTCGGCTGATCGGCCACCGGACTGCCTGGAGGTCGGGCCGCCGGATGGTGACGCCGTGTCGGCGGGCATCGGCGGTGAGGTTCTGCGGGGACCAGAAGCCCATGGGTTGGGAGTTGACGAGCGCGGCGAAGAACGCGGCGCGTTCGTGCAGTTCGAGCCGGGCCGAGGCGTAGACGAGGTAGGCGAAGCTCACGCTGTGGCTGTCGGGGAAGCCGTAGGTGGCGACGGGTACCCTTGCTCTTCGGAGCGTCCTGCGAAGGGAGAGGTCACGTCGGACGACACCGCTAACCAGCGTGCTGCGACGAGCGAGCCGACGACGATCGCTGAGGTGCTCCGGGTCGGTCAGCCGATGGGTGACCTGCGCCGCTTCGTGATCGAGGACCTCACCCCCGAGGAAGAGGACGAGTCCTTCAGGATTCTCGAGGAAGCCTGATCGGTGTAGGCCGAGGTCGTCGTTGACACGATGCGTCTGGGCGGTCGCTGCGCGCCATGATGGTCGCATGCAGCTGACCTCGCTCGCCGACGCTCCCGACTTCGACGACGCCCACGTCGTCGCCCGAGCATTCCTCGACGCCGAGCAGTGCAACGTCAGAGTGATCAGGCTCGTTCCAGGTCAGAACCTTCCCCCGCACACCCACGGGTCCTCCGACCTCATGCTCTACGTGGTCGACGGCACCGGCCGTCTCGACACGCCTGACGGCCCGACTGATTTCACTGCGGGAACACTTGCTCACTTGCGTGGCGACGAAGAGCTCCGAGTATCCAACACCGGCACCACCGGTATGACCCTGCTCGCGTTCCTCGCCCCGCCGTTCCCACCCACCGACACCTGAAGGTGCCGCTGACGGCCACGGAGTTTCCGATCTACGAGGTGGTCGACGGCATGCTCCGTCGCGTGGACTGAGCAGGCCTGTTCGAAGATGTCGCGGCGGGAGTGGGCGAGGTAGACGGGCACGCGGTTCTCGTCGAACGAGCGGATGGCTTCAGTGAGGTTGTCGGTGAAACCGGCCATGAGCTGCGTGCGGTCGTCGTGCTCGATGGCGGCTTGGAGCGAACCGATCTCCTGCTCGACCCACCGCGCCTGCTTCCCATGCGGTGCGCTTCGGCGGCGTCGATGAGGCGGGGGAGGATCCACCCCGCGCCAAAGCCGCGGGCCCGAGGGGGGTCATGCCCCTGCCGCGGAGGTTGCCACCGACGACTCGGGCATCACGGTGTCGAGCCAGTCGAAGGCGGTCTGGTTGAACAGGGGGCGTGCACCGCTCTCGCAGTGGTCACCGGCGCCGTCGGCAGCGAGGAACTGCACATACGACTTCTCACACGTCAGCGCGTCGTACAGCCGTGGCGCGTTGGCGCTGAGATCGTCATGCTCGGCGCCGCACACCAGGGTCGGACACGTGATCTCCGCTTCACGGCCCTCGAGCGAGTAGTCCGGCGCGATCCGGAAGAACTCGAGCGGGTCGGTGAGCCCGTGGACGAACACGTTGCGGCGCAACGCCCAACCCGCGGTCGGCTTGCCCATCACGATGCGCAGCACGCGGCGCAGGAGGCCGAGCGCGATGCGGTTGCCGTGGGGGAGCTGCCGGCCGAGCACGCCCGGGATGCGTGCGACGGCGGTCTCGAACAGGTCGTAGGGCCCGCAATCCGAGATGCACGCAGCGAAGCGGTGCTCCTTCGTGGCGGCGCGCGGCGCGAGGTAGCCGCCGAAGCTCAGCCCCATCAGCGCGATGCGCGCCGGGTCGACGTCGGGCCGTGCGAGGAGCCAGTCGACCACGGGGGTCACGACCGACTCCCAGTCGGGAAGGAACGGAACGCCTTGATCGACGATCATCGAGCCCTGGCCCGGGCCGTCGAAGGCCACGACGTTGTAGCCCCGTGCCACCGCTGCCGCGCCACTGGTGAAGTAGAGCTCCTCGGCCGTGCCGTCGTAGCCGCCCGTGAGCACGATCGTGCGCCGGGGGGCACCGTCGCGCGACGGTCGCAGGAAGTAGCCGGGCAGGCGGAAGCTGCCGAACGGGATCTCCACGATTTCGGCCGGCACGCCCAACAGCGCGACGCCCCGACGGAACGCCGCCACCTCGCTGCGGTGGGTGTCTCGCAGGCGCTCGTCGACCGGCGCGCCGAGGAGGAACACCCCCGCGCTCCGGTAGTAGTTCGAGGCGCGCAGGAAGCCGGCGCGGGCGGCGTCGATGTCGCCCGACGTCTCGCTGCGAACCGCGGCCTCGTGCACCCGGTCGGCGAGCTCGTGCCACCGGTCGTACCAGACGGTGGCGTCGACGCTGGTGATCTGGTCGGCCACCGCCAGGCACTCGCCGATCTCGGCGCCCTCGTACGGCGCGTACCCGAGGGCGCGCTGCCATTGCGCCCGGAAGAGCTCGTCCCGCATCACGGCGGAGGTGGGTGCCCGGCCCATCGCCGCAGAGTGTAGGGACCTGCGCGGGTACGTCGCGTGGCGGATGGTCGAGCCGGGGCCCCCGCCAGGACGCACGACGACAGCCTCCACCAGCGAAGGCGAGGACGAGGACGCCGTCACGGGCGCCACCCGGCCGGCGAGACGTTGCGCACGCCCATCCGCGCAGGTCCTTGGCGCGCCGGCCCTGCCGGGTGGGTCCCGGCTGGTGACGTGCAGGTAGCCTCTGCGCCGTGCCGTACCCGTCGATCGCGCCCGGTGAGCGGATGCTGATCCGGTGCGTCGGTGGGCCGTCCCAAACCCGACTCGAGCGCATGCCGCCGCAGCTGGAGATCACGGAAGACGACGGTGTCTACGTGCTGGTCGACGACGGGCCACCGCAGGAGTGGTGGTACCAGTTCGTCCCCACGTGATCCGCGTGCCGGAGGTGGCCGCGTCAGCGGGGGAGCAGGAGTGGATCGCGGTGGGCGACGCCGTGCACCGCGCCGGGGAGCGCCTCGCGCAGCTCACGGCTCACCTCGATGATCGCGAGCGTGCCGACGGGTTCCGTGCGCTGACCCGGGCGCTGAACAACCACCTCAGTCGGCTCGAGCGTGACCGGGAGCGACCCGAGCTCGTCTCGTTCAACGGTTGGCGCGAGAAGTTCTTCATGGACAACCCCGACTTCCGGTACTGGGTCGCCGACATCCGCGACGATCGTCGCTACCGGCTCTCGGGCGCGGTCGGTGATTCCGTGTTCCAGTCGATCACCGTGTACCGCGGCGACGGGCTCGGCGCTGTCGCGACTGCTCGGGTCGACACCGACACGCTCGACATCGATGCCGGCGGCCGGTTCGAAGTGACGCTCGCGCCGAGCGACCCGGGCGTCGGCACGTGGCTGCCGCTCGAGCCCGGCGTGACCATGGTGTGGGTTCGCCACTTCCACGAAGACGTGGACCATGACCGGCTCGGCGACTGCACGATCGAGCCGCACGACCCGCCGGCAACGCCGACCGCGTTCGACGCACACGACGTGCAACGGCAGCTGCGCCGGCTCGCCGCGTCGATCTCGATCGTGCCCGAGGTGTTCGAGGCCACGTGGAAGGCCGAGGAGGGCCGCGCCAACCAGCTCCGCCATTGGTCGGAGATGAGCGGTGGGGCCGCGTTCACCGAGCCCGGCATCCACTACGTGCGGGGTGCATGGAGCCTGGGGGCCGATGAGGCGCTCGTCATTCGAGGCAGCGCGGTACCGAGCCGCTACTGGAACATCTTGTTGTACAGCCGGTATCTCAACTCGCTCGACTACCGATCGCGCACCGTCTCGCGCACGTCGGGAACCGCACGGCTCGTCGATGGTCGTTACGGCTTCGTGCTGGCCGCCCGTCAGCCCGCAGGCGACCTGGACTGGCTCGACACCGAAGGCCGCCAGTTCGGCCTCGTCGTGATGCGTTGGCTGTTGCCGGAGGAGCCCGTGCCGTTGCCCGAAGTGCGCGTGTGCCACGTCGACGAGGTCGAGGATCTCAGCCGGTGACCTGGACCGCGCCCCCGCGCCCCGCCGCTGCCCAGGCGCTCCACGAGGCGGCCGAAGCCGAACGGCGGGCCAACCCCGAGGCGTTCTCGCTGGACCCCGACGTGATCGTGCAACGGGCGATGTCGCACCGCGTGGCCGATCCCTCGGAGCTCGTGGGCGACTGGCGCCCGGGCCTGGAGCACTTCCTCGGCTCGGCGCGCGAAGACGGCCGCCTGAACGCGATCGGCGAGCGGATCATGGGCGAGCAGGCCGCCTCGAAGCTCGCCTTCGGCGCCCGTGTCCGCGCCACGCTCGCCGAACATCCCGAACGAGCCGGCCGTGTGCTGCAACCCCCGATCGTGATCGTGGGGGGCTGGCGCACGGGTACGACGTTCTTGTTCCGGCTGCTCGGCACCGACCCGCGCCTCCGTGCCCCGCTGCCGCTCGAGCTGACACGGCCCTGGAAGGTCGCGGTGTCGTCGCTGCGGGAGCGGGCAGCGCTGACCGACCAGCTCGACGCGGCACCGAACCCGCTGCACCTGTTGAACCCGGCTCTCCGATCGGTGCACGACCACGGGCCGCGCTTGGCCGAGGAGTGTGTGCTGGCGATGGGTGTCGACCTCAGGAGCTGGGGGTTCCCCGCCACGGTCCGGTTGGACGCGTACGCCAGCTGGCTCGCCACCCAGGACCTCGCCACTGCGTACGCGGAGTACCGCCGGGTGCTACAGCTGCTCGATGATGGCGACGGGCGGCGCTTCGTGCTGAAAGCACCGGCGCACACCCCTGAGCTCGCGCACGTCGCCCGCACGTTCCCTGGCGCGGTGGTCGTCCACCTCCACCGCGACATGGTCGAGACGGTCGCGTCGGGCGCCAGCCTGTTCGCCGTGTTCCGCTCCACGTACAGCGACGAAGTCGACCCAACCGATGTCGGTCGCTTCCAGCTCGACCAGACCGAGCTTTGGCTGCGGCGCGCGTGGGCGTTTCGCGCCGGGGAGCTCGCCAGCCACGTGACCTTGGTCGACGTCGCTTACTCCGACTTGGTGCGCGATCCTGCCGCCGTCGTGTCGGCCGTGTACGCCGCGGCCGGCATCGAACCGCCCGCCGACCTGCCCGGCTTCGTCGAGGCGTACCAGCGCCAACACCCGCGTCACGAGCACGGCGCCCACCGCTACACGCCCGAGGACTTCGGCATCGATCCGGGCGAGGTGGCCGAGCGTTTCGCCTTCCTCGCCGTGGACATCTGAGGACGCCTCCAGTCGCGCCTCAGCTGAACACCACCGTCTTGTTGCCGTAGACCAGCACCCGGTGCTCGAGGTGGGCGAGGACCGCCCGCGCCAGCACTGCCTTTTCGAGGTCGCGGCCCTTCCGCACGAGATCAGCCACCGCGTCGCGGTGGCTGGTGTGTACGACGTCCTGGGCGAGGATCGGGCCGGCGTCGAGGTCGGCCGTGGCGTAGTGAGCGGTGACGCCGACGAGCTTGACGCCCCGCTCGTGGGCCTGGTGGTACGGCCGGCTGCCCACGAACGCGGGCAGGAACGAGTGGTGGATGTTGATGATCTTGTTCGGGAACTGGTCGACGAAATCGGCCGACAGGATCTGCATGTAGCGGGCCAGCACCACGAGCTCGACGCCGTGGTCGTGCAGCAGGGCGAGCACGGCTCGCTCCTGTTGCGCCTTGGTGTCGGCGGTGACCGGCAGGTGGTGGTAGGGGAGCCCGAAGTGGGCCGCCACGTCGGCGTGATCGGGATGGTTGCTGATCACGAGCTCGATGTCGCCCGGGAGCTCGCCACCCCGCCACCGCGCGAGCAGGTCGTACAGGCAGTGCGGTTCTCTCGACACCAGCACCGCGGTCTTCGCCCGCTCGTCGGAGTACTTGATGTCGACGTGCATCTCGAATCGGGCGCCGAGGTCCTCGACAGCCGTCGCCAGGTCGGCACGGCCGAGCCCGAACCCTTCGAGCTCAAACTCGACGCGCTGGAAGAACACGCCTCGCTCCGCATCGTTGTGCTGGTCGGCGTGGACGATGTTGCCGCCGTGGCGGAACACGAAGTCGGCGACGGCCGCGACGATCCCCGGCTGGTCCGGGCACGACAGCAACAGCGTTGCGGTGGTCACGGTCCGTCTCCTCTCACTGGCCCGGATCCCTCGGCGTCCGCAAACGTACGCCGCAACGCTCGATGGGTTCAGCGGTGGGTGTGACGGCGCTCAGAACGCGAAGCGGCTGAGGTCTCCCGGTTCGATGCCGGCGGCGAGCTTGTCGGCGATCGGTTTCCAGTCGACCGGCGGAAGTCCCCCGTCGACGGCGAGGTTCGTGGCCTCCATGGCGCGTCCCTTCGTCCAAGCGAGGGTGTGCGTCACGGCGTCGCCCCTACGACGGCGACGCCGCTCGAGCTCACCGGCTCGATCCCGCGTCAGGCCGCGCGGCAGGTCGCGCACACGCCGACGAGGTCGACGCGGTGTTCCGTCAGCTCGAAACCGGCACCTTGCGCGGCGTCGTCGAGCACGCGCTCGAGGTCTCGCTCGGCCCGTGTCGGCAGCGCGATGTCGACAACCGCGCTGCACTCGCGGCAGACGAGGTGGTGGTGGTGCTCCTCGGTCACTGCTTCGCTGAGCTCGAAGTACGCCCGGCCTTCGCCGACGTCGACGCGGGTGACGACGCCCGCGTCCTGGAGAACGGCGAGGTTCCGGTACAGCGAGCTCTGCACGAAGTGGGGTGCCTCGCGAAGGATCTTGGGAATGGTGGCAGGTGCACCGATGGTGGCGAGCGTGTCGACCAGCGACTGCCGGCCCCGTGTGTACCTGTGGCCCGCCGCGCCCATCTGCCGCCGCACGATGGAGTGGTGGTCAGCCATGGGAATGAGAATAGCCGAGAATGATCGGCCGGAAAGGAGTGGAGCGCCTCGCCTCTGCCGCGGCCCGGCGACGGTGTCGGTCAGTGCCGCATCTACGGCCGGTGGGCCCGTCCGCGTGGGCTGGCCCGATCCTTCGACTGTGCGCCCCGGGCAGTTCCTGTGGCAACAGGCCGGCCGTCACGCGACATGGAGGGCCGTTGGAGGGGTGTGGCAAGCTCCGCAACAGTGGTTGACGCGCCGATCGAGGGTCGTTGCGCCCCGGGCTTCGAAGCTGTCGAGTCGGCGTTCGCGTCGAACTTCGCCGAGCGCGGCGAGGTGGGTGCGGCCGTGCACGTGATCGTCGGCGGGGTGCCGGTGGTCGACTTGGTCGGCGGTTGGGCCGACGAGGCTCGCACGCGCCCGTGGACGCCGTCGACGATCGTCGACGTGTACTCCGTCGGCAAGGGGCTGCTGGCGATGTTGACCTTGCAGTTGGTCGACGAAGGGCTGCTCGCCCTCGGCCAACCGATCGCGGAGGTCTGGCCCGAGTTCGCGGCCGGCGGCAAGGGATCGGCGACGGTCGAGCACGCGCTCACCCACCGAGCGGGCGTCCCGGCCATCCGCGAGATCCTGACCGACGAGGACCTGTTCGACTGGGACCGGATGACCGGCGCGATCGCCGCCACGGAGGCCTGGTGGGCGCCAGGCGAGCGGCTCGCCTACCACACCAACACGTTCGGGCACCTGGTGGGCGAGCTCATCCACCGTGCCGCGGGTGAGATGCCCGGCGACCGCTTGCGAAGCGTCGCTGCGCCGCTCGACGCCGACGTCTGGTTCGGCGTCCCCGCGGCGGAGCAGGGCCGCTGTGCCGAGGTGATCTGGGCGCCGGCGCGGCCGCTGATCGCCCCCACCTCGTTCGAGGGGCTCGAGGGCGACGCCTTGATGAACGCGCTCGCCCACATGAACCCGCCCGGCTACTCGTCGGTGGGTCTGGTCAACACCGCCCGATGGCGCGCGCTGCCGCTCGGGTCCACCGCCGACCACGCGTCGGCCGCGGGTGTCGCCCGCATCTACGCCGCCCTGCTCGAGCCGGGGCGGCTCGTCTCACCTGATCTGCTCGCCCTGGCGACGTCCCCGAGGGCCAGCGGCGACTGCCCGATCCTCGGCGAGCGGGTGACGTTCGGCCTCGGGTTCCAACCGACGACCGAACGTCGGCCGATGGGCCGCAGCCCTCGGGCGTTCGGACACTTCGGCACCGGGGGCGCGTTGGGCTTCGCCGATCCCGATGCCGGCGTGGCGTTCGGCTACGTGATGAACCACGTGATCCCGCGCTGGCAGAGCTCGCGCAACCGGGCGCTCATCGACGCGGTCTACGACTGCCTCGCCG
Source organism: Acidimicrobiales bacterium (assembly GCA_035547835.1). Classification (NCBI taxonomy): domain Bacteria; kingdom Bacillati; phylum Actinomycetota; class Acidimicrobiia; order Acidimicrobiales; species Acidimicrobiales bacterium. The sequence continues at coordinate 60,585 of DASZTW010000020.1, read as the reverse complement.
TCCGCTGACGCGGCTCACGTGGGCCGGAGCTGGACCAGCTGCGAGATCGACGCGACCGCGAACACACCGTCGTTGTCGCTGAACTCGGCGTACGAGACGCCACGCCCGACGCCGTGGTTGTAGCGGGTCTCGCCGGTGATCGCGATCCACTCGTCGGTCGGCGCGCGGAGGACGTGCGCGGTGACATCAGGGTTGATGGTCGTGACCGACCCGGTGTGCAGGTCGACGCCGATCTGGTTGGCGAAGTCGAAGCAGACCGCGAGCCGCGCGGTCGTGCGCACGGGCTCGCCGGCGACCACCGACGCCTCCAAGCGCAGCCAGATGCCCTGGCCGGAGCTGTCGGTCAACGGGGCCCGGCGCATGTCGACGGCGCGGAGGAAGCCCGGCGAGCCGACCCCGAGGTCGCGAAGGCTCTGTGCCGTCTCAGGCGGGCCCATGAGGTCGGCTGGGCGAGACTCGGTCGAGCTGACCGGCAGTCCCTCATGACCGCGGAGGTCGGCGTCGCGCAGCCGCAACGCCGTGGCCCGCACGTACTCGACGCCGTCGGCGAGCAGCCGTAGCAACACCACCTGGATCTTCTTGCCCTCGCGCAACACGGTGGGCACGACATGCATCCGCCGCCCGATGGGGACGGGTCGCACGAGGTCGGCCGTGAAGCGGCTGACGGTCATCGGGACCAGGGTCGGCACGTCCTCGAGGCAGTGCCCGAGCAGCGCGAGAACCGCGCCGCCGTTGGCCGCGTCGGGGTCCCATCCGCCCTGGGTGAGCTCGGTCCCGACGTACGCCTCGCCGTCGCGGACGTACAGCGCAAGGTCTTCCATGCGCACACACTTGCATGACCGCGAGGTGCCGCCGAACCGAGGGGTGCGATGGCCGTGGCAGGCCGCCTCATGCCGCAGACCCACGCGATAGACAGGCGTCAGCTGCCCGCCGACGACAGGGAGACCGCCATGGCCGACACCTGCACCCACCTCGACACCGCCCACGACGTCGAGCCGTCGAGCACGGGCTGCGAGGACTGTCTCCGGATCGGCGGCCGGTGGGTGCACTTGCGGTTGTGCATGACCTGCGGGCACGTCGGCTGCTGCGACAGCTCACCGAACCGCCACGCCACCGCCCACTTCCACGCACACACCGATCACCCGATCATCCGGTCGTACGAGCCTGGTGAGGACTGGTGGTGGTGCTATGTCGACCAGGTCGCGTTCGAGGTTCCGGGCGCGCCACCGTCGCCTTCACACCCCTAGCGCCCTCGCTGCCCTCCGATCGTTATCCCTCGCTGATGCGGCTGTTGCTGCGGCCCTTGCCCTTGCCGCGCTCCGATCGTTATCCCTCGCTGATGCGGCTGCGGCCCTTGCCCTTGCCCTTGCCCTTGCCCTTGCCCTTGCGCCTGGTTTGCTGCTGGGCCGTGGTCGGTGCGCTGGAGCTGCATCGTTCGCTCGTAGTACTCGGTGAGCACTGCCTTCACGCGCGCCTCGCGCTCGTCATCGGTCTTCTTCGTCTTGCGGCTCCTCAGCAGTGCATCGAACTGGTTGTGGGCCTCGTCGGTTGCCGCATCCACCTTCGCGCGGCCGACCTTGCCGATGACGCTCGCCATGTCGTCAACACGCTCGAGCTCGACGTCGATCCCATGGGTGTTGTTGCGGTCCACGTAGACACCGGGGGGAAGGCTGTTGAGGCGGCTGCCCCGGTAGAGTTCCCCGCGCCACGAGAACCCCTCCCGCAACCCGGCGCTGTGGTCCTGTTTGGAGATGATGATCCGGTCCGCCCCCAGCACCTGCTGCGGCGTGAAGCCCTGGTATCCCTTGGCTTTCACCGAGTAGACGACGGTCAGCGCGGTGATGGTGTTCTTCAGCCCACTGAAGTCGATCTCGCTGTTCTTTCCCTCCGCCTTGGGCCCGGGGACCGGGTCGAACAGCGTGACCTCGATCTTGACGTTGTCGTTCTTGAGGTCGTGGGCGAGGATCTCGGCGATCTGAGAGGCGGCCACGGACCCCCGGCTGTGGCCCTTGATGAGGATGACGGTCCGCGCGTTCTGCGCGTACTGGCCCTTTCTCAGCTCGGCCGCGCGAACGTCCTTGACCTTGTTGGGGACCTTGTCGATCAGGTTCGCCATGCTGTTGGAGCCGGCGCTGTTCAACCCAGGCACCACATGCCCCATCTGCTTGAAGCCTTTGGTGATCCTCGCCCCGGGACCGGCGTAGCTCAGATTGGGACCGGACGCGCCCGACTGTGTCTTCTCGTGCATCACGGGATCTTGTTTGTCGTCGAGCGCGTCACGCCGCTCGTAGTTCGCGCGGCGGTTGCCGGCGAACTTCTGGTCTGGCGCCTGGGTCGCCCAGACGTCGTAGCCGGAGCCGGCGACGGAGACCTTGATCGTGAGGACCTGTCCGGGCAGGGCATTCGCCTGGATCTGCTGACGCCGACCGAGGGCTTCGTTGTCCCGACGCTCGCTCGGCGGCGTGTTCTTTCGCCGTACGGTCGGTGCTTGTTGGACGACGTGCGTGAGCTCGTGGGCGAGCAGTTCGGTGCCAGCGGGTGAGTTCGGCCGGAACGAGCCCTGCGAGAAGAAGATGTCGGATCCGGTGGTGAAGGCCCGCGCGTTCAGTGAGCGGTTGAGCTGATCGGCGCGCGAATCGGTGTGCACGCGCACCTGACCGAGGTCGGTGCCGAGGGCCCGTTCGAACGTGGAACGCACCGGGGCGGCGAGTGGCGCACCGCCGGCGCGTGCGCTGGCGATGCCAGCGGCCACTTCGGGGCTGGCTTGTCCACCTCGTGGTCCGTGGCCCGAGGGCCCGCTGCCGTCGAGCCCGGGCTTGGCGCGTCGTCGAACCGCGGCGAGCGCCGGCTCGGTGGTCGGCACGCCCGCCGGTCCGCGCCGCAAGCCGGCCGCGACCCTCGCGGCCACCTGGTCGGCCTCGCGTTCGGCCGGGTCGTCGACCGAACCGACGAGCAGCTGGCGCTGGATCGAGCCGAGCAGCGTCGTCGTCGCGGCGTTCCCGGCGGATCGTAGGAGCGCCAACAGTCCATCTGCCGGACCCCGTTGGGTGTCAGAGCCGATTTGGGGCGGGGGCTTTTGCGGTGCCCGCGCGCTCACTGTCTGCTGACGACGGTCCAAGTCCATACGCCCGCTCTCCCCGTTCTTGCAGCGACGGGGTCCTACGCGCGAGGGCAGATTGTGCGCAAGAGGTAGTTTGTCCGGCTCGCACCGCGCCGCGGCGGTTCAACAAGACGGCGCGGTGGTGCCGCCGACCGGCATCGGTGGCATGCCGAGCTTGCGGTGGTCCCACGAGCGAACCCGCTCGACCTCGAATCGCACGGCCACGCGCTTGTTCAGCATCATCTCGACCATCGGCTTGGCTTCGTCGGTGTACGGGCCCGTGTAGCGCTCCCACACGCTGACCCCGACCGCGAAAAGCTGATCGGGGTCATCGGTGATCTCGACCCGGCCTTCGAGCGACACACCGCGCAGCGTGTCGTACGTGAGCCCGTCCTCGACGAGCACGGTGGCCCGCGGGTCTCGCTGCAGGTTGCGGGTCTTTTGCGCCTTCGCCTTGGTCTCGAACCAGATCGCGCCGTCGATCAGGGCGTACCACATGGCCACTGCGTGGGGTTGGCCCGAAGGACCGATGGTGACGAGGGTCGCGGACCGCTGCTCGGTGAGGAACGCGTCGACCTCCTCGGGGGTCATCTCGACCTGTGATCGCTGGTTGACGCCCATGCGTGCTCCTCCTCGACGGCTCGCCCGATTCAATCATCCGGTTGGCGGTCCGTCCGCACCGGAGTCGACCGACGGTGATGCGCGCCTGCAAGATGTCGCCCATGGACTCATTGCGCATCGCCAACTTGTTCTCCGTCGATGGGAAGGTCGTGCTGGTGACCGGGGGGTCGCGCGGCATCGGCGAGATGATCGCCGCGGGGTTCCTCGCCAACGGCGCCAAGGTCTACATCTCGTCGCGGAAGGCCGACGTCTGCGATGCGACCGCGGCGCGCCTCGCCGAGACGTACGGCGGCACCTGCATCTCGATCCCGAGCGACTTGTCGGTGCTCGACGGTGTACACCACCTGGCGGACCGCCTTCGCGACTCCGAGACGCACCTCGACGTGCTGGTGAACAATGCGGGCGCGTCGTGGGGCGCGCCGCTCGACGAGTTCCCCGAGGTCGGCTGGGACAAGGTCATGGACACGAACGTGAAGGGCGTGTTCTTCCTCACGCAAGCACTGCTGCCGCTGCTGGAAGCCAACGCCAGCGCGGAAGACCCGGCCCGCGTGATCAACATCGGATCCGTCGACGGGATCCGCACTCCGGTGTTCGACAACTTCTCCTATGGCCCGTCCAAAGCGGCGGTCCACGCGCTGACCCGCCAGTTGGGCGCGGCGCTGATCCGTCGCAACGTGCTGGTGAACGGCATCGCTCCGGGCGCCTTCCCGACCTGGATGCTCAGCACGGGTGTGGGTACCGGTGGCGACGTGGAGGGCACCGACTGGGACGCGCTCGGCAAAGGCATGGCGCGCGGCCGGATCGGCACGCCCGAGGACGTCGCCGGGGTCACGATGATGCTCGCATCGCGGGCCGGCGCCTTCCTGGCCGGCGAGGTGGTGGTGCTCGACGGCGGCGCGGTGGTGGCCCGCTAGCCCGAAGTCGATCGCGGCCCCCGGCCGCGGCCGTCAGTCGTCGTGTGACTCGACGGTGCGGTAGTCGCCGAACGGCTCGTCGCGGTGTTGCAGCGCCTTGGTCAGGCCGCCGCGCATCTCCTTGATGAACTGGTACATGGTCTCCTGCTTGGTACCGAGCGCGCACAGCTCGGTGCCGGCGCGGATGGCCGAGCGGAGGCCCATGATCTCCATGCCGCGGTGCACCACCCGCTTGTTCAGCTGGGCCATGTCGGGCGGGACCAACGCGATCCGCTTCGCCACGGCGACGACTTCGTCGCCCAGCCGGTCGGCTGGGAACGCCCGGTTCGCCCATCCGAGCTCCACGGCTTCGGTGCCGGAGATGGAGTCGCCGGTGAGCATCATCTCCATGGCGGCCCGCATGCCGCACAACCACGCGTGGAAGTGCATGTCGGGCACCCCGAAGCGGACGGCGGGATAGCCGATCTGCGCGTCTTCGGCGACGTACACGAGGTCGCAACCCGTGGCCAGCTCGCTGCCGCCTGCCAGGCAGTAGCCGTGGACCTGGGCGATCACCGGTTTGGCGAGGTCCCAGATGCTCATCCACCCTTCAGTGACATGGCGGGGCCACTGCCCATCGCCGCCTGGCGTGTAGTACGGCAGGTCGAGCCCTTCGTTGCCGTTGCCGAGCTCGTAGCCGGCCGAGAAGCACTTGCCGGCGCCTCGCACGATCTGCACACGCACCTCGGGGTCGGCGTCGCCGTCACGCAAGGCCTGGAGGATCCCGCCGCGCAGCGCGTGGTTCAGCGCGTTGCGCTTCCCGGGTCGGTTCAGCGTGACGCGCCGGACGTGAGGCGCAGGCTCATCGACCAGGACGACTTCGTCGTGGTGCTCGTGGGTGTTGAAGACGTCGGTCGTGTTGGCGTTGGTCATGAATGCGGTCCTCCCTGTGCACGGCGGACTGTACGACACGAGCGGATCGGGGCAGCCACCGCGTCGGCGCATGTATTGACATAACGACTGTCACAACTTAGGGTCGGCGGCAAGCGGGTACCTGGCGGGCGAGCGGGAGGTGTGGGATGGAAGTGGTCCTGTTGGGGACCGGCAGCCCCTTGCCGGATCCAAATCGGGCGGGTCCGGCAACGCTGGTGCGCGCCGGAGGGCAGGACCTCCTGTTCGACGCAGGCCGCGGTCTCCTGTTGCGGGCCTCGGCAGCCGGCACCGGGCCGGGCCAGCTCGCGACCGTGTACCTCACCCATCTGCACAGCGATCACCTGACCGACCTCAACGACGTGATCACGTCGCGGTGGGTGCTGTCGTTCGAGCCTTCGCCGCTGCGGATCGTCGGCCCACCGGGCACGCGCCAGGTCGTCGACGCGCTGCTGGCCTCGCTGCAGCTCGACATCGGCTACCGCCTGGCCCACCACGAGGACCTCACGTGGGAACCGCCGGTGGTGGTGGAGGAAGTCACCGAAGGCGAGGTCACCAGCGGCGACGTGCGTGTGGTGGCGGGCCCCACCGACCACCGGCCGGTCCAGCCGACGGTTGGCTACCGCGTGGAACACGACGGCAAGGCGGTGGTCATCGCCGGCGACACGGTGCCGTGTGAGGGTCTCGACCGGCTGTGCGCCGGCGCCGACGTCCTCGTCCACACGGTGCTGCGGGCCGACCTCGTGCAGCACGCGCCGGTGCAGCGCCTCGTCGACATCTGCGACTACCACTCGTCGGTCGAGCAGGCGGCGCAGACCGCCGCCCGTGCCGGCGTCGACACCCTCGTGCTCACCCATTACGTGCCGGCATTGGTGCCCGGCGACGAGGACGCCTGGCGGGCGCTGGCGGCGCCGCACTTCGATGGCCGGGTCGAGCTCGGCGACGACTTGCTGACGGTGCAGGTCTGACCGTCCTGCTGTGCGCGCTCAGCCACCTCCCAGGTGGCCAAGTGCTCACAGCAGGGTGTTGGGCAGGCCGGCTGGGCGGCGCGGGCGCTCACTGGTCCGCCGGTCCGCGGTCTGCCGGTCCGCGGTCTGCCGGTCAGCCGGTCAGCCGGTCCGCGGTCTGCCGGTCAGCGGTCCGCGGGTCAGGGGGTCTGCCGGGTCGAGCTCGGCGACGACTTGCTGACCGGTGCGGGTCTGACCGTCCTGCTGTGCGCGCTCAGCCACCTGCCAGGTGGCCAAGTGCTCACAGCACGGTGTTGGGCAGGCCGGCCGGGCGGCGCGGGCGCTCACCGGTCCGCGGTCCGCCGGTCCGCGGTCTGCCGGTCCGCGGTCCGCCGGTCCGCGGTCCGCCGGTCCGCGGTCAGCCGGTCTGCGGTCAGCCGGTCTGCCGGTCCGCGGTCAGCCGATCAGCCGGTCCGCGGTCCGCGGGTCAGGCCGGTCCGCGGTCCGCGGTCTGCCGGTCAGCTGCCCCGCTCAGGACTTGGTGGCCACCCCTCGGTAGAAGTAGCTGAACGACTTGGGCATGCCCGGCGTGTGGCCGGTGTCGAGCTCCGTGAGCTCCAACCCCGCGCCTTCGATGAGGTCCGCGATGGGCCGGTTGAGGTTGCAGCCACCCGCGATCCGTTGCTGGATCGGGTTGAGCCGGTCCTGCCAGCGCACGACTTTGGGGTCCTCGGCACGGCCGTGCTCCACGAAGTGCATGGTGCCGCTGGGCCGCAGCACGCGATTGATCTCACGGAGTGCCTGGTGGGCATCGGGGATGGTGCACAAGGTCCAGGTGATCAGCACCGTGTCGATCTCATCGTCGGCGACCGGGAGCTGTTCGCCGTCGAGCCCGATGAACTCGATCGGCGTCGAGCTGGCGGCGACGTGCTTGCCCGACATCGCGCGGCCCACGGAGGACGGATCGACGGCGAGGACCCGATCGACGGTCCCGGGGTAGTGAGGAACGTTGCGCCCGGAGCCGAAACCCACCTCCAGGACCGTGCCCCGCAGACCCGCCGCCACCTCGGCGCGGATGCCCTCGATCGTCTTGCCTCGAAGCGTCACGTCGACCAGCCGCGGCACGACATGCTTCTCATAGACGCCCATGGCCCCTCCGTTCTCGTTCAGGCCTCGGACTCGGCGACCGCCTTGATCCGCTCGAGGGTGGTGCGCATGCCTTCGGCATTGGTGCGGCCGCGGAGCTTGCCGAGCAGCGCCCAGTAGATTTTCAGCGGCAGGCGCGGTGCGAGCTGGAACCATTCGGTGACGTCGGTGCCGTCGCCCGCGGCCGCGAAGCGGTAGCCCCAGGAGTTGACGGCCTTGTCGCCGGGGCCGACCACGTCGAACGCGAACTCCTTGCCGGGCTCACAAGCCGTGATGCGACACACGGTCCAGTACGTGGGGCCGCGACCGTTGCGTTTGACGTGGCCCCGGAAGCGGACGCCTACATCGGGCCCGGTGGCGCCGTCGAGCCACTCGGCTTCGAACGTCTCGGGGCTGAACTTGCCCGTGTTGGTGATGTCGCTGACCAGCTCCCAGACGCGCTGGGGTGACGCCGACATGTGGACCGTGACCGAGTCCTGCATGGGTGGAACCCTACGACTTCAGCGCTTGCCGAACCTGGCGGTCACCGCGCCGACCGCCGCCCGCACCGCGCCTTTCGCCGTGGCGACCGTGACAGTGGGCCAATCGAAGTAGTCGCGCCACAGCAGGATCTTGCCCTCGCGCACCTCGAACGTGCCGCAGACCCAGAACTCGGCCCGGAACCGGTGTGCCTCGAGGGCGTCGGTCCGCTCGGTCAAGACGGTGTCGCCCGAGGCGGCGATGTGGTGGATCACCGCTTCGAAACCCGTTCCGTAGCGGGCCATCGCCCGCATCTGCTTCTCGAACTCCGCTCGTCCCCGGGCGGGTCGCAGCGGCACGTTCTGATACGTGATGTCGTCGGAAGTGAACGTGAGGGCCCGGTCGATGTCGAGCTCCTCGAGTGCCCGCAGGAACCCACGGACCACGTCGATCGGTTCGGTGGCCGCGGACCCGCCGGATGCGCCGTTCACGGGGATCGGCGTGGTCGAGTTGTCCATCGCTCCAGTATGGGCGCGCCGGTCAGCCCGGCACAGGGGACAGCACGCTCTCGGTGCTGAAGCCGTTGTGGAACGCCACGACGTCGTTCGGCAGGTCGGTCAGGGTCGACGTGCAGTCGGGAGGCTGGATGCTGGCCGCGAGGTGGGCTCTGTCGAGGTCGGCGGGCACCTGCCGCAGACCACGGACCTCGCCGGTCGGACACGTCGGGGAGTTGAACGAGACGATCTCGATCGCCGCGCGCCCGTCGAGCAGTCCGGCGCGGTGCTGGCGGATCCAGTCACCCACCAACGTGGCCGGCGTGGTGTAGTCGACGGGCGAACCGAGGCCGGCGCTCACCGCGATGGCCGGCACATGGCGAGCGACGGCAGCCCTCGCCGCGCCGACCGTTCCCGACAAGTCGACGGCCGGCCCGAGGTTTTGGCCCTGGTTGATGCCCGACACGACGAGGTCCGGTCGCAGCTTCAGGTCGTCGAACGCGGCGCGGATCGTGTCCGCGGGGGTGCCCTTCACCGCGTGGGCGGCGTAGCCGCTCAAGGTCTTGCCGTCGACCGTGACGAGTGGACCGGTCGTGACCTTGGCGCCGGCCCCGCTGTTTTGGCCCTCGGGGGCGACCACGATGACCTTGGTGCCGGGAATCCGGGTGAGGGTGCGGACGATCGCGTCGATCCCTTCGGCGCGGTAGCCGTCATCGTTGGTGACCACCACTTCGAGTTGGCGGGCCGGTTCCGTGGTGGACGTCGGCGCGGCCGAGCCGGTGGTCCTCGTGGAGCCCGAGGTGCTGCAAGCCGCCAGGGCGGTGGCGACCGTGGCGATGGCGAGCACCGCAGTCGCGGCCCGTCGCCTCGCTTTCGTGCAGCGCATCCCTGGTGCCCCCAATGTCGATCCGTGGTCGGACCGCGGACCCTAACGCACCCCCGCCGTGGTCTCAGTGGGCGACGAGGTCGTGGTACTGATCGTGGCGCTCGATGTAGTTCTGGACGTACTCGCACTTCGCCTCGACCTTGCGGCCTGACGCCCGGATGTCGTCGAGCGCGAACGCGACCACCCGCCCGGCGAGCCCCCGACCCTTGTAGGCAGGATCGGACTCGGTGTGCGGCATCACCACGCGGTCACCGTCGACCTCGAACTGCGTGAGCGCGAGCACCTTGCCGTCAGCGTCGGTCAGCTCGTACTGGCCGGCTTCGTCGTTGCGTCGCAGTTCATCGGTCATGCGGGCTCCTCGTGGTCGCAAGATTCGTCGTCTTGATGCCCGGAACGGGTGGTCTTGGTGGTTGTCAGACGCGCTTGGTGTCGCGTTGGTACACGCGCATGGTGACGCGGACGAGCACGAGCGTCCACACGGCGATCACGATCCATGCCTCGAGTGGCCATGAGCCCCGGTCGACCACCGACTGGCTCGCGCGGGTGAGCCAGAACGACGGGAGGAGCTTCTCGATCTTCTCCACCCACGAGCCCTGGGCGCCGAGCGGGCCCCACGCGCCGCCGAGCAGTGCGAACAACGAGGTGATGCCACCCATGGCCGGACCCATGCTCTCGGTGGTGACGAGGTGGCCGATCAACACCCCCATGACCCCGAACGGGATGAGGCCGATCAGCGTCAGACCCGTCATGGTGATCCAGTTGGTGGCGCTCAGGTGCACGCCCATCGACACGCCTGAGGCATAGAGGACCACGATGCTCACGACCGCCATGGCGTAGCCGGTGAGGACCTTGGCGGCCATGTAGACGGTGGGCGACAGCGGGGTGAGTCGGAGTTGACGGTTCCAACCGACGCTTCGCTCGGCTGCGATGCGGGCGCCGCCTGCGATGACCGCGGCCATGGCACCCCACGAGACCATCCCCGACATGTAGTAGAGCGGGAACGGGATCCCGACGAGGTGCGCGTGGCGGTTTGGCCCGGCGATCAGGAAGTACAACAGCACGGGGAACACCAGGGAGAACAGCATGAAGCGCACGTTGCGGAACATGCGCAGCAACTCGAAGCGTGTGTAGGCGAGCGAGACGTTCACCGGGCTTCCTCCACCACGCCGTCGTGCTGCCGGCCGTCAGCCGTCGGGCCATCGCCCGCTCGGCCATTGCTCGTGGGGCCGTCGCTCGTTTGGCCGTCGTCGGCGGTGAGCGCCAGGAACGCCTCCTCCAACCCGGCGCCGCGGACTTCGATGTCGTGCGCGGCGGGGAAGCGGGCGAGCAGCTCGCGCAGCGCCTGATCTGAGTCGTTGCAACTCAACGTGACGGTGGCGCCGCGCTGTTCGACCGAGTCGACGCCGGTCATCGCCTCGAGCGCGGCGAGGTCAGGCTCGACGAGCGTGGCCGAGATCACCCGCCGGCCGACCAGCGACTTGATCTCGGTGGTGGCGCCATCGGCGACGACGCGACCCCCGGCGAGCAACACGATCCGGTCGGCGTGCGCGTCGGCTTCGTCGAGGTAGTGCGTGGCGAACAGGACGGTCTTGCCGCGCCCGGTGACCGTGCGCATCGTGGCCCAGAAGTCGCGGCGGCCTTCGACGTCCATGGCGACCGTCGGCTCGTCGAGGACGAGCAGGTCGGGGTTCGACACCATCGCCACCGCGAAGCGCACTCGCTGCGTCTCGCCGCCGGAGAGCTTGTTGGTGCGGCGGTCGGCGATGGTCTCGACGCCGGCGAGTTGGAGGACTTCGTCGACCGGCGAGGGGTCGGGGTACAGCGAGGCCATCACGGCCACGAGCTCGCGCACCGACACGTCGCGGATCACCGCGCCGGATTGCAGCATCACGCCGATGGCGCCGGCACGGACGGCATCGGCAGGGCTCATTCCGAACAGCGAGACGGATCCCGCGTCGGGCTTGTTCAGTCCCAGCAGCATGTCGATGGTGGTGGACTTGCCCGCACCGTTCGGGCCCAGCAGCGCCACCGTCTGTCCGGCCGGGATCGACAAGTCGACCCCGCGGACGGCGTGCACGGCGCCGAACGACTTGTGCAGCCCTACCGCCACGACTCCGGACGAGGAGGGGGCGTTGGCAAGGGACATGGGGTCAAGGATGCGGGCTGACCCGCGTCGTTGCAAAGCCGTTGGGGTGCGCGCCGCCCGAACCGGCCGCGGTGCCACACGGTACGGTCGCCCGCGTGACACCCGAAGACCTGGTCGAGATCGAGCTCGTGAAGCGGCTGAAGTACCGCTACCTGCGGTGCCTAGACCAAAAGGAGTGGGACGAGCTCGCCACGTGCTTCACCCCTGATGCGACGGCCGCGTACGGGGGAGGGGCGCACCGCTACGACGGGCGCGAGGCGATCATGGAGTTCCTCCGGACCTCGATGGGCGCCACCACCATGCTCACCAGCCATCGGTGCCACCACCCCGAGATCGACCTCACCGGGCCCACCACAGCCGAGGGCACCTGGGCGCTCGAGGACGTGGTCGTGCTCGTCGACGTCGGGGTCACCGTGCAGGGCGCGGCGTTCTACTCCGACCGCTACGTCAAGGTCGACGGGGCTTGGCTGATCGCGCACACGGGCTATCGCCGGACGTACGAGGAGATCTTCCCGAGAGCGTCGATCGAAGGCTTGAAGCTGACCGCGCAGTGGTGGGCCACCGACGGCCGGTCCAAGCTGAGCTGACGGCGCTACGTTGCCTCCATGACCGAGGCTTCACCCGCGACATCGTCCACGTCCCCGGCCGCTGGGTTTCAGGGAAAGCGGCTTCTGTTCACCGGCCCCACGAGCCAAGTCGGCGAGCCGATCGCGAAGGCGCTCGCGGCGGGCAACGAGGTGTTCGGCGTCGCCAGGTTCTCGAACCCGAAAGCCCGAGCTCGCCTCGAGGAGGCCGGCGTCACCTGCATCACGTGCGACCTCACCAGCGACGACTTCACGGACCTGCCCGACGACATCGACTACGTCGTGAACTTCGCCGTCACGCACGGCACCGATTGGGACGCCGACATCGAGGCCAACTGCGTGTCACCCGGCCGCCTGATGTACCGCTACGAGTCCGCCCTCGCGTTCCTGCACTGCTCGTCGACCGCGGTCTACGAGCACGCCGGCCCGGCACCGCGCAAGGAGACCGACCCGCTCGGCGACAACCACCGTGGCTTCATGGAGACGTACTCGATCGTGAAGATCGCGGCCGAAGTGGTGGCCCGCACCATGGCGCGCACGTTGGGCCTGCCGACCACGATCGCACGCCTCAACGTGCCCTACGGCAACAGCGGGGGTTGGCCGCTGATCCACCTCGACATGATGCGCGGTGGCATGCGGATCGACCTCCACCCGGAGCGGCCCAACGTCTTCACGTTGCTGCACGAAGACGACATGGTGCGGATGTTGCCGGGACTCCTCGCCGCGGCGTCGGTCCCGGCCACGGTCGTGAACTGGGGCGGCGAGGACGTCGTCAGCATCGAAGAGTGGTGCGGGTTCCTGACCGAGCTGACCGGGATCGAAGCCGAGTTCGGCGAGAACCCCGCCATGATCGGCAGCGTTGTTCCCGACCTCACCAAGATGCGCGAGTTGGTCGGTCCTGCCACGATCGCCTGGCGCGACGGCGTGCGTCGCATGGTGCAAGCCCGCCGGCCCGACCTGCTCCGCGCCTGACCGCTCGTACGCCGCGGCGACGGCTTCCGCCTTCCCGCTCAGGGGTGGACGGCGAGCAGCACCGCGACAGAGACGGCGGCGACGGCCAGCGCGAGCACCAACCCGCGCACCGGGAGGATCGCGCGTTGCGATCGGGCGCGCTGACGCTGCGCACGCCGGGTCATGGCACCAGCGCCACCTTGCCGGCGACCTGCCGGTCGAGGAGCTCTCGCAACACCCCGGCCACGTCAGTGAGCGGCCGGGTCGACGGTGCCACGGGCAACAAGTTGCCCTGCTCGACCATGTGCAGGAGGTCGCCGAGCAGGGTCGCCTGCTCGCGCGGGTGCTGCAACGCCCAGGCCCCCCAGTCGACGCCGACCACCGACCGGTTCCGCAGCAGGATCTGATTGGTCGGCAGGCTCGCGATGGTGCCCGACGCGAAGCCGATCACCCCGAAGCGACCGCCGTTGCCGAGCGCCCGCAGCGCGGGCTCGGCCAGCTCACCGCCGACCGGGTCGATCACCGCGTCGAGTTGGCCGCCGGCCCATTCGCGGGCCGCCGACTTCAGGTGGTCGGTGCCGAGCGACGTATCGATCGTGAGATCCGCGCCCGCCGCCGCGGCGAGGTCGCGCTTCGCTCCGGTCGACGCCGCGCCGGCCACGGTCGCGCCGAGCGCCTTGGCCACTTGGATCGTGGCCAGCCCGACGCCCCCGCCCGCGCCGAGCACCAACAAGCGTTCCCCCGCTTGCAGGTCGAGTCGGTCGCGCAGGGAGAACAGCGCAGTGCAGAAGCTCTGCGTGAAGGTGGCGGCCCGGGGCGCGTCGAGCACGTCGGGGATGGCGATGGCGGCCGATGTGTCGGCTACGAGCTGGTCGGCGAACCCGCCGAGGCCCGAGCTGACGAGGACCCGCTCGCCGACCCGGCTGTCTTCCACACCGTTGCCCACCGCGCGGATCGTGCCGGCGACTTCGCTGCCGGGCACGAACGGAGTGGGCGGTTTGATCTGGTATTGGCCTTGCACGAACAGCGCGTCGACGAAGTTGACGCCGGCCGCCTCGACGTCGAGCACGACCTGTCGGTCGCCAGGCATCGGGTCCGGCCGCTCTTCGATCTCGAGGTTCTCGACAGGTCCGAACGCCTTGCACACGACCGCACGCATGGTGACGCAGCCTGTCGCGGCCCGGCGCCGTGCGCCAATGGTCCCGCCGAGCACTGCTGTCGGGTCGGGTGGGTTCTCCGCAGACGTCCTGCTCTGGCACGCTGTGGACCATGACCGACACGTCGAGGGCAGCCGACCGCGCCGCGGGCAGAGCGGTCGGCGTGGTCGCGGAAGTCTGGCGGTTCCCGGTGAAGTCCTTCCAGGGCGAGCAGGTCGAGCGGGTCGGTTTCGACGCCCATGCGATGGACGGCGACCGTCGCTACGCCGTGCGCGACCAGCGCGACGGCAAGGTGTGGTCGGCCAAGCGCCATGGCTCGTTGCTCGACGCGTGGGCGGTGACCGACGGCGGCGACGTGCGCATCGGCTTGCCGACTGGCGCAACCTTCTTGGCGTCCTCACCCGACGCCGACGCCCATCTGGCGGAGTGGTTGGGCGGCGGCGTCCACCTCGACCGCGTGTCCGACGACCCCACGGCCGCGAACGGTGTCTACGAGTTCGCGTTCGACATCGACGACGACCCCGACGCGGAGTGGTTCGACATCGACACGCCCGCAGGGTCCTTCGCCGACTTGGCGCACGTCCACGTCCTCACCACTGCGAGCATCGCTGCCGCGGCCGGCGGGCACCCCGACGGTGAGTGGGACTCGCGCCGGTTCCGTCCCTCGGTGCTGATCGACACGGGCGATGCCGCGGGGTTCGTGGAGGACGAGTGGCTGGGTCGTGACCTGGAGATCGGCAGCTTGGTCGTGCACGTCGACTTGCCGACGATCCGCTGCGTGATGCCGACCCGTCCGCAACCCGCGCTCGGCGCGGCGCCGGCGTTGGTGCGCGACAAGCAGATCTCCCGCACGATCGCGGATCTCCACGGCTTCAACCTCGGTGCGTACACGTCGATCGTCACGCCCGGCGAGGTCGCGGTCGGCGACGAGGTGGTGGTCTGGTGACCGGTGGGGGGTCGAGGGAGCGGGTGTCTCGGGTGCGCCGCGGCCTTGCGGCCTTCGGCGTCGTTGCGCTGGTGTCGCTGGTCGCCCTCCCTGGCTGCACCAGCGACGGAGGCGGGGCCATTGGCGGTGACGCGAGTGCGTGCAAGCCCTCGACGGCGCCGTCTGTGCCGGGCAAGCCGGCTGTCACCATGCCCACGCAACGGCCGGCCAAGTTGGTCACTGACGACCTCGAGGTCGGGACCGGTCCGGCGGTCACCGCGCAGTCGACCGTCACCGTGCAGTTCGTGGGCGTGGCGTGCTCGACCGGCCGGCAAGTCGACAGCACGTGGGACGACGGACGCCCGTACACGACCACGTTGGCGAAGGGGAAGGTCATCGAGGCGTGGCGTCAGGGCCTCGTCGGCATGAAACAAGGGGGCCGCCGCGAGCTCGTGGTGCCACCGACGCTCGGCTACGGCGATTCGCCACCGGTGGGCTTCCACCTCGCAGCCGGCGAGACGGTGGTGTACGTGGTGGACCTGCTCAAAGTGAGCTGAGCGCGCTGCCGGATCGCCGGCCCAAACCGAGGTGTGCCGCGGTCGGGAGGCCGGCCCACGCGGGGTGCGGGCGATCAGGCTGGATCCGGCGCCAGCGTGACCTCGATCGAGGCGGCGGCGCCGTCGACCAGCTTCACCGACTCGAGTGCCGCGATCGAGCCGGCCTCTCGCACGTCGACCTCGGCCTCGGCCAGGGCCGACAAACGCGCCGGCGTGTCGGTGATCACGACTCGTTCGACCGGCGCGCGCATCGACCGTTTGGCGTCGGACTTGGCCCGCCGAACCGCTTGCAGCACCTCGGCCGCGACCTCGGCGACCGTCGTGTCGGCACCGGTCGCGGGCGCGAGCTCGGCGGGATCGGGCCAGGACGTGGTGTGCACCGAGCCGTCCTGCCACCACGACCACACTTCTTCGGTGACGAACGGCAGGAACGGCGCGAACAACCGCAGCGTGACCGACAACGCCAGCTCGAGCGTGACGCGTGCGGACCGGGTCGCGGCCTCGCTGAAACCTTCGCCGCCGTACGCGCGGCCCTTGACCAGTTCGAGGTGGTCGTCGCACAACGACCAGAAGAACGCTTCGGTGTGCTCGAGGCAGCGCGCGTAGTCGAACGCTTCGAACGCCGCCGTCGCGTCGACCACCAGGCCGCCCAGCGCAGAGAGCAGCGCCCGGTCGATCGGCTCGGTGACGTCGGCGGGCGTGCCGGACAGCCCGCGGGCTGCGTCGTCGCCCGACTGGCGCAGCGCGAACCGTGATGCGTTGAGGATCTTGATGGCGAGGCGGCGCCCGATCTTCATCTGGCCCTCGTCGAACGCGGTGTCGGTACCGGGCCGCGCGCTGGTGGACCAGTAGCGAACCGCGTCGGTGCCGTACTGCTCGAGGAGCGCGATCGGGGTGACCACGTTGCCCTTCGACTTCGACATCTTCTTGCGGTCAGGGTCGAGGATCCACCCGTTGATCGACGCGTTGACCCAGGGCAGCGTCCCGTGCTCGAAGTGTGCACGCACGACCGTGTCGAACAGCCACGTGCGGATGATCTCGGGGCCTTGCGGGCGAAGGTCCATCGGGAACGTGCGAGCGAACAGGTCGTCGTCTCGGCACCAGCCGGTGGCGATCTGCGGGGTGAGCGACGAAGTGGCCCAGGTGTCGAACACGTCGGGGTCGCCGACGAACCCGCCCGGCTTGCCACGCTGCGATTCGCTGTAGCCCGGCGGGGTGTCGCTGGTCGGGTCGACCGGCAGCGACGCGTCGTCGGGGACGATCGGCGTGTCGTAGTTCGGCTCGCCGTCGGCGTCGAGCGGGTACCAGATCGGGAACGGCGGCCCGAAGAAGCGCTGGCGGCTGATGAGCCAGTCGCCGTTGAGGCCGTCGACCCAGTGCTCGTAGCGGTGCCGCATGTGGTCGGGCACCCAGTGCAGCTCCTCGCCGCGTCGCTTGAAGATCTCGCGCAGGTCGGTGTCGCGGCCGCCGTTGCGGAAGTACCACTGCCGGCTGGTGACGATCTCGAGTGGCTTGTCGCCCTTCTCGTAGAACTTCACCGGGTGGGTGATCTTGTTGGGCTCGCCGCGCAAGTCGCCCGACTCGGCGAGCAGCTCGACCATGCGCTGTTGCGCGGTGAACACCGTGGCACCGGCCAGTTGCTCGTACGCGGCGACCGAGTCGGGGCCGGCGTCGCGGATCCAGTCGGGGACCTCGGTCTTCACGCGCCCGTCGCGGCCGAGGATCGCCCGGGTGGGGAGTTGGAGCTCGCGCCACCACGTGACGTCGGTGGTGTCGCCGAACGTGCAGATCATGGCGATGCCGGAGCCTTTGTCCGGCTCGGCCAACTCGTGCGCGACCACCGGCACTTCGACGCCGAACACCGGGGTGCGAACCGTCGTGCCGAACAGGGGCTGGTAGCGCTCGTCGGTCGGGTGGGCCACCAGCGCGACGCACGCGGCGAGCAGCTCGGGCCGCGTGGTCTCGATCAGCACCGCGTCGCCGCCCCCGGTGGGGTGGAAGGCGAGGCGGTGGTAGGCGCCGGGGACCTCGCGGTCCTCGAGCTCCGCCTGCGCGACCGCGGTGCGGAACGTGACGTCCCACAACGTGGGCGCGTCGGCTTGGTACGCCTCACCGCGCGCCAAGTTGCGCAAGAACCCACGCTGGCACGTGGCGCGGCTGTCGTCGGAGATCGTCTGGTACAGCAGCTGCCAGTCGACGCTGAGCCCGACGCGGCGCCACAGCCGCTCGAACTCGACTTCGTCGTCGGTGATGAGCCGGATGCACAGCTCCACGAAGTTGCGTCGCGAGCACGACACGGTCCCCTTCAGCTTCTTGCCGTCGGGACCCAGGCCTTCTGTGCCCGGTGGCGTGAAGTCCGGGTCGTACGGCAGCGAAGGGTCGCAGCGCACACCGAAGAAGTTCTGGGTGCGGCGCTCGGTCGGTAGCCCGTTGTCGTCCCAACCGATCGGGTAGAAGACCGCCTTGCCCCGCATGCGCTGGAAGCGAGCGATCGCGTCGACCTGCACGTAGCCGAACACCGACCCCATGTGGAGGCTGCCCGACACCGTGGGCGGCGGCGTGTCGATCGAGAACACGTCGGCTCGTTCGGCCGTGCGATCGAAGCGGTACGTGCCGTCCGCTTCCCAGCGTGCGTCCCAGCCCTCTTCGAGGCCGTCGAGTGTGGGCTTGTCGGGAACGGAGCGGCGGGCGCGGACGGTCATGATGGGCAAACGGTACCGGCTCTGTTTGTGCGCTCACGAACCAGAGCGCCGCGGCAGTTCGCCCGTCACTCCCGACCTACGGTTTCGGCGTGGGATGGCGACGGGTGTGGCGCGACGTGCGACTGCGCCGTCCCGCGTTCGACTTGATCGCCGACCCCGACCATCCCGTCTGGTACCGGGGGCGGCCGTTCTCGCTCGAACGTCTCGCGGTCAACGACAGCGTGCGGGCGCGCATCGCCCGGTGGGGGCGCGACGGCGATGCCGAGGGCGGGCGGGAGCTCGCTGCCGAGCTGGCCGATCTGATGCGCGCGCCAGTGGTGTTCGACGGCGAGGTGCACCGCTCCGGTTGAGCGGGCGGCGGACGGTCAGCCGGCCTGCATGGGCCGGCGCCCGAAGAACGCCGCCAGCTCGCCGAGGGGCGGTGCGTCCGGCGGCGGGGTCTGCTCCGGGCCGAACGGCCCGCCTTCGCGCCGCATCTCCGGGCGCAGCATCTGGCGCGACACGACGAGCAGCTCGGCGGCGAGCTCCGGCTCGAAGTCGGATGCCTGGCCGGTTGCCTGCGCCAAGTCCCACGCATGGGCGAGCGCGTCGCTCGTCATCATGTGCACGAGCACGGTGCCCGGCACGTTGCCGAACGGCAGCTCGTACACCCGCTCCATCGCGCCGTCGTCGGCGAACACGGCGTTGGCGGCGTCGGCGCTGGCGCGGTGGCTGGCCAGGGCTTCGGCGACGGTCGAGGGAGCCGCCACTTGCTGGTCCACCAACCGCGCGGAGCCGCCGATCACGTGGACGATCAGGTCACGAACGGCCCACTCCGAACACGGTGTGGGCGAGTCGAGCTGGTCGTCGCGGACACCGCTCAACACCGACGCGAACGCGTCGTGGGCGCGGCGGTGTCCTTCGGGTTGTTGGGTCGCCATGGCAGGGCTCCTCGATCGGCGGTTGTCGAAACCCTGTCTATCGCCCCGGACCGGCGCAGCTACCGTGACCAGCCATGTTGCGCCTGTTCGACACCGCCGAGGGGGCCGTCGTCCCCTTCGAGCCCGCCCAACCCGGCAAGGTGTCGATGTACGTGTGCGGGCCCACCGTGTACGGCCCGCCGCACCTCGGCCACGGGCGCTTCGCCCTCGTGTTCGACGTGTTGCGCCGCTACCTCGAGTGGACGGGTGCCGAGGTCACGTACGCGTCGAACATCACCGACATCGACGACAAGATCATCGCCCGCGCCGCCGACGAAGGCCGCTCCGCGGAGGCTGTCGCGACGGAGTAC
Organism: Acidimicrobiales bacterium; assembly: GCA_035547835.1. Lineage (NCBI taxonomy): Bacteria > Bacillati > Actinomycetota > Acidimicrobiia > Acidimicrobiales > Acidimicrobiales bacterium. The sequence continues at coordinate 40,817 of DASZTW010000020.1, read as the reverse complement.
GAACAGCTGTGGTGGGAGGTGATGGAGGCGATCGGCGTGGCACGCCCCACCTATGACCCGCACGCCACCGCCTACGTCGACGAGATGATCGAGCTCATCGGCCGACTCGTCGCGCAAGGGGTGGCGTATCAGACCAGCGACGGCGTGTACTTCGAGGCGTCCAAGGTCGCCGATTACGGGTTGCTGGCCCGCCAGTCGATCGACAGCCTGCGAGCCGGCGCTCGGGTGGAGGCCAACGAGGAGAAGCGCTCACCGGTCGACTTTGCGTTGTGGAAGAAGGCCAAGCCGGGCGAGCCGTCGTGGCCGTCACCGTGGGGTGACGGCAGACCGGGCTGGCACACCGAGTGCGTCGTCATGAGCCTCGGCCTGCTCGGCGACGGCTTCGACCTGCACGGCGGCGGCCAGGACCTCGCCTTCCCGCACCACGAGAACGAGCGGGCGCAAGCCGTCGTCCTCGGCAACCGGTTCGCACGCCATTGGATGCACAACGGGTTCGTCGAGGTGGCGGGCGAGAAGATGTCGAAGTCGCTCGGCAACTTCACCAACCTCGTCGACCTCATCGAGCAGGTCGATCCTCGTGCCTACCGGCTGTTGGTGCTGCGGTCGCACTACCGCTCGCCGATCGACGTCACGCCGGTGACGACCGCGGATGCTGCTGCCGCGCTGCAACGGCTCGACGCGCTCGTCCGCCGCGCGGGCGGCGCCGGGTCGGGCGCGGGAGCGGCCGATGCCCGTCGGACCGGTGGGTCGGGTCCGGACCCCGATGCCGAGGTGCTCGATCAGTTCCGCTCCGCGATGGACGACGACCTCGACACCCCGGCGGCCATGGCCTTGCTGTTCGACACGGTCCGGCGCGCCAACACCGAGCTCGACGCGGGTGACGGCGCCGGCGCAGCGCCGTTGGTCGGCGCGGTGGAGGAGATCTGCCGGGCGGTGGGCCTGCGACTGGGGGGATCGGCCGAGTCGGTCCCGCCCGAGGTCGCCGATCAGCTCGCCCGCCGCGAGGCGGCACGTGCGGCCAAGGACTTCGTGACCGCCGACGCCATCCGTGATCAACTCGCGCGCGACGGCTGGGTCATCGAAGACGGCCCCACCGGCGCCACCCCCCGCCGCGCCTGACCCAACCCTTCGTGCGGTGAGCACTCAGGAGGCCAGCCGATAGTCGAGCCGACCATCAACACGGCGTCTGTTCGCCAGGCGCGGCCTGGCGAATCGAACGGTGACCCGCGACTCGGGCGACCTATCCGCGCAGGTCCTTCGCCCGCTGTGCGGTGGTCAAGTGCTCACAGCACGAGGTTTCTTCGGGGTCAGGAGCTCCACTTGGCGCAGATGCCGTTGCCGGTGAGGGGACCGGGCGGGAGCAGCCACGTGATGCAATGCCGTGCGGTCGTGGGGGGCGACGGCTTCGTGGTGGTCGTCGCCGGTGCGGTGGTGCTCGGCGACGCGGCCGTGGTGGATGGCGCGCGGGTGGTGGGTGCCGCGGTGCCGGGCACGGTCCCGCCCTGGCGAGTGGCACGACCGGAGCCGGCGGGCAGCACCGAGGTGCTGGGGCCGTTGAGCCAAGCCTCGAGCGCCGCCAGATCGACGCCGCTCGGCAGACCGGCCAGTGCGCCCGGAGCCGTGGTCGTCGTGGCGGGCTGGGTGGTGGTCGAGCGGGTGACGACCACCTGGCCGGTCGCGCCGCCGTCGGTGGCGAGCGCCGAGCGGACGTCCTGGCTGGGGGTGCGGTGCACCGCCGCGCCGATGCCGCCGGCGAGCACGAGCGCGGCGGCCGCCGCGGCCACGACCCGGCGACGGTTGCGCGACGGGGCGACGGGTCCCGGCTTGGCGAGTGTCCGCTTCCACCGCTCCATCGTCGGCTCGGGCATGTCGAAAAGCGCACCGCCGCCTTTGGTCGAGGCGATGCGGTGCTCACCGGTGGTGCCGTTCGACCCGTTGCGGACGATCGGGATCCGACCGGTCTGCACCAGTGGGAGCCCCACCTCTTCGCGCCAGTGGTTGAGGGTGTCGCGTTCGAGCGCGGGAGGAAGCTGCGGGACCATCGCCCCCAACTCATCGGCGATGCTGATCAGGCGTGCACGGCGCTCGCGGCATGCTTCGCAACCGGCGAGGTGCTCGTGCACCGCTTCGTTGCCGAGGTCGTCGAGGTGGCCGGCGAGCAGGTCGCTGAGCTGGCTCGAGACCAGCGCGCACTCCGGGTCGTCGATGCTCAGCCGCGCCTGCACGTTCTCGTGCAGCGCCTCGCGGGCGCGGGCAACTGTGGCTTCGGCGTGCTCGGGCGTGGCGTCGAGTGACGCGGCGAGCTGCTCGTCGCTCATCATCTCGACGTCGGACAGCCACAGCGCCGACCGCCACACTTCCGGCAGCTCGGCGAAGGCAGCCGCATCGGTGCTGGGCCGGACCTCGGCGCCGACCTCGTCGCTGGCGCCGGACCCGATCAACGAGTCGAGGTGGTCGTCGAGGTGGTCGCCGCACTCGAGCGCCGCCGCGCGGGTCGCGCGCAGCATGAGCGGCCGGAAGCCGCGGGCTGTCACTTCCTCCGAGGTCGGCGGGGTCACCGCGGACACCCCGGCCGCATCGGCTCGGGCCGTGTCGCTCGCTGATCCGCCATCGACGGCCGCCGCAGGCTCGTCGCTCGCGTCGGCGTCTCCTGCTCGGTCGGCGGCGTCGTCGGACGCTTCGGCTTCGTCGGTGGCCGTCTCGCCGGCGGGCTCGTCGGAGTTCGCGGGCTCGTCTGTCTCGTCGGCGGGTTCGCCGGCGACCGCATCGGTGGTCGGCTCGGCCGCATCCTCGACCGGGGCTGGCACGACGGTGGGCGCGTCGCTCGCCGGGACGGCTGAGGGCGACTCGCCGCGCAGTTGGCGCATGGCGCTCCGGAAGCCCTCGCGGACGGCCGTGCCTGCGTCGTCGGCCGTACCGGTGACGACGAACGCGAGGCTCCACGCGCCCGGCGCCGAACGGCGGTACAGCTCCTTGGCGGCGTCTCCGTCGTTGCGTGCGACCCGCTCGAGCAGTTCCGGCTCCTCGAGGTGTTCGACTGGAGTGCGACTGCGGGTCCTGTCGGCCATGTGCCTGACTGCTCCTTGCCGGTCGGTGCCGGTTGGTCGTGCCGGCCGTTCCCCCGACCGGTGGCGGTCCCGTTGTTGCCCCTACGACGGCACCACCGAATGCTGCCACTTTCGGGGACCCCGGCCCCATGTCCTGCCCCTGCTGTGGTGATTTCGGGTCATCCGACCGCTCTCCGTGTCCGGTTTGAGGAGGTCATGGCGGGTTGTCCGACTTGGCGCGCGGTTCGCCGAGGGGCGGGTCCGCGGGCTTGGCTGGTGGCGGTGCCCCGGAGTACGGTGAGTTACCGATCGGTAACTTATGGGGGCCATTCGGAGGTGCAACCCGATGCCTGACTTCTCGCTCGCGCTCAACGACGACCAGGTGCAGATCCGCGACTGGATCCACGAGTTCGCGGAGACCGTGATCCGCCCCGTGGCGGCCGACTGGGACGAGCGGGAGGAGTTCCCGTGGCCCGTCGTCGAGGAAGCCGCCAAGATCGGTCTCTACGGCATGGAGTTCATGGCCAACGCCATGCTCGGCGACCCCACCGGCCTCACGTTGCCGGTCGCCATCGAGGAGCTGTTCTGGGGCGACGCCGGCATCGGTCTCGCCATCTTCGGTTCCGGCCTCGCCGCCGCCGGCATCTCCGGCAACGGCACGCCCGAGCAGGTGATGGAGTGGGTGCCGCAGTGCTATGGCACGCCCGACAAGGTGCAGCTCGGCGCCTTCTGTGTGAGCGAGCCCGACGCCGGCTCCGACGTGTCGTCGCTGCGGACCCGTGCCGTGTACGACGAGGCCAAAGACGAGTGGGTCATCAACGGCACCAAGTCCTGGATCACCAACGGCGGCATCGCCGACGTACACGTGGTCGTCGCGTCGGTCGACCCGGAGCTGAAGGGACGCGGCCAGGCCAGCTTCATCGTCCCGCCCGGCACCCCCGGCATCAGCCAGGGCCAGAAGTACTCGAAGCTCGGCATCCGGGCGTCGCACACGGCTGAAGTGGTGCTCGACGACGTGCGCGTCCCGGGCGCGTGCCTGCTCGGCGGCAAGGAGAAGCTCGACGAGAAGCTCGCCCGTGCCCGTGAGGCGCTCGAAAACCCCAAGAGCGCCGCGCACTCCGGCAAGCAGCCGGCCATGGCCACGTTCGAGGCCACCCGTCCCGCGGTGGGCGCGCAGGCCATCGGGATCGCCCGTGCGGCCTACGAGTACTCGCTGCAGTACGCCAAGGAGCGCCACGCCTTCGGTCGCCCGATCATCGCCAACCAGGGCATCGCCTTCATGCTCGCCGACATGGCCACCGAGATCGACGCCGCGCGCTTGCTCGTGCACCGTGCCGCATGGCTCAGCCGCAACGGCAGCTACGTCAACGCCGAGGGCTCGATGTCGAAGCTCAAGGCCGGCCGCGTGGCCGTGTGGGTCACCGAGCGAGCCATCCAGATCCTCGGCGGCTACGGCTACGTCAAGGAGTACCCCGTCGAGCGCTGGCACCGCGACTCGAAGATCTACGACATCTTCGAAGGCACCGAGCAGATCCAACAGCTGGTGATCGCCCGAGCCATCTCGGGGATGCGGATCGAGTAGCTCTGACCTGGGGCTTCTGCTTCTTCTATCGCTCGGCCGGTGCCTCCCGGGCGCCGGCTGGCGGCGATTTTCGGGCCCATCCCTCGCCCGTTGCGTCGCCGGGTCGTTCACCGCAGGCCCACCGATAGCGGCTGGTCGGCGCGCGGTGGGCGACCTGGCGCCAGGCCCGCAAGCGGTCTGGGATCGAGCCGTCGTGGCGCCTGCATGACCTTCGGCACTGGTCGGCGACGATGGCCGTGCGTCGCGCTACGACGTGCGGACCGTCGCGAACCGGCTCGGTCACGCCGATCCAGCCATGACCTTGAAGGTCTACGCCCATGCCCTGGAGGCCAGCGATCGCGCACTCGCCAAGACCATGAGCAACTTGCTCGAGGGTCCGGGGGCAGGCCGGTGAAGCGGCTCGCCCTCCGCAGAGCCGCCCGATTGGGGCGGATGGCAACCAGACCACCGCGACCACGCTGAGCGCGACCGGGTCCGCGAATCGGACCGGCGCCGGCGCGGACGTGGTGGCTACCACCGAGTACTTCGCGGACGACACCGTCTACCAGTCGACCGCGGGCTCGACCTCGTTCACCGATGAGTTCAAGCATGACGCGGTGGCGATGGTGCTCGACGATGGCAACAAGATCGCCGAAGTCGCTCGTCGCCTCGGGATCGGCGAGGGCACGTTGGGGAACTGGGTGGCGCAGGCCCGCACGGACCGGAACGAATGTGCCGGGTTGACGACGTCGGAGAAGTCAGAGCTCGCCGAGTTACGCAAGGAGAACGCGCGGCTGCGGATGGAACGAGATCTGCTCAAACGAGCGACGGCCTCTTGGGTGAAGGAGTCGGGACAGTGACCCGCTACCGCTGCGTCGCTGCCCGGAAGGCCGAGGGCTTCCCGATCACTGCTGCGTGCAAGGTGGCCAAAGTGGCGCTTCGGACTTGAGCGGGGTCCCGTAGCGGCCGTGCAAGACGTGGCTCCACCCACGGGCCGAGGAGGAGACGCCGCCGTCAGCGGCCCCACCCGGCCGCCGGGTCGCTGAGGACACCCGTCCGCTCGGCCCAAGCGCATCAGGGCACGAGGCGGTAGCCGCGGCGGGGGATCGTCTCCACGGCACGGCCCAAGGGGCCGAGCCGGCGACGGAGGCGCGCGACCGTCACGCCGACCGCAGGGGCGCAGGCAGCGCGAACCGATGTTGCGCGAGGTGCGCGGGTCTATCGAGCGGGCACTCTAGGCAAGAGCCAGGTATCCGAGGGTCAGTTCTGGGCTTTGGAGCACCCTTCGACTCCCGGCTACGCAGAGCGCTATGGCATCCCGGAGGAGAACATGCACAACTACGACTTCGTTGAACAAGGTCGTGTCCCAGAAGGCTCGCCATTCGTCACGCGCCCGGCACCCGGTGTCGGCACCAACGGGGGTGGCGCTATCGAGGTTGTGGTGCCCCCAGGCGGCGTTGATCTTGACTGGTTCTCTTACGTTGGTCCGAAGGGGCTTCAGCCGTGAGCAGCAACCTATATGCGGACGCGCAAGCGCTCGGTGCTGACCTCGCTGATGCGGGCTATGACAATTGGGAATGTCGCATCAGCGACGCAATCGCCGCGGGCGCAACGAGTGGAGAGATTCTGATGGCTTTGCGTTGGACTCTCAGCCAACTGATCGAGAGGGTGCCGAGACTGGAGGCGGCACTGCGACTACGGGCGGCGGAGCTGGTAGAGGAGATCGACCGTGCCTTCAGTTAGCTCGAGCCTGTCAGGTTGCCTGTGTAAGTGACGTTGGTCATGGTGGTGAGTCGTCCCGGGTTTGGTGCAGTCTCCATTCCGTGGCCGTCGGGCTGCGGGGAAGGAGACTGCTGTCATGGCACGTCCATCGAAGTACTCGCCGGAGCCGAGCTCGTCGCCGACGCCGTGCGGATGGCCACCTGGCGGCGACAACCCGCACCCGGTCACACCATCGCTGCCCTGACCGACCACCCCCGCCCCGGTGCCCTGAGCAAAGCTGTCGGGATGCAACACGACTGGTCGATCGAGGAGCGTGAGTACTTCCGCCAAGAGGAGCGTCGGGGCCGGCGCCACGCGTTCGCATCACTCGAGCCTGCTCGCACGGCCCTTGTCGTTGTCGACCTCGTCGCGTTCTTCATCGACGAGAACGCCTACGCGAGGGGCATCGTCGCCAGCGTCAACGCGCTCGCGGATGCGCTGCGCGGAGCCGGTGGCACGGTGGCATGGGTGGTGCCGGCTGCCTGGCAGCCGTCGTCGATGAAGCTGGAGCTCCTGGGTCCGCGTGTCGAGGAGCTCTATCGCAACTCCGGCGGAACGGGTTCGCCGCGCGACCGGTTGTGGGGCGAGCTTGCAACAAGCGACGCCGATCTCTTCGTGGAGAAGGCCGCATCGAGCGCCTTCTTCCCTGGTCGCTGCCCGCTCCACGAGCTCTTGCAAGCCCGCGGCATCGACACGGTGCTCGTCACCGGAACCCTGGCGAACGTGTGCTGTGAGGCGACCGCGCGAGACGCCAGCACCCTTGACTACCGCACGATCATGGTCGCTGATGCCAACGCAGCACGCCGCGACCAGGATCTCAACGCGACCCTCTACACGATCTACCGCTCCTACGGCGATGTCCGCACCACAGACGATCTCCTCGCGATGATCACAGCCTCTCGCGACAGCGAGGACCGCACGGTCTACGAGGCTGCGGGCGGGGCAGACGGGATGTTCCGGCTCGCTCACGCGTGGCACGAGCGCGTGATGGCCGACGACGTGGTGAGCCACGCATTCAGCCACGGCTTTCGCGCTGATCACACCGAGCGCCTCGCCGCGTATTGGGCCGAGGCGCTCGGCGGCCCAGCCGACTACTCGGCGAGCTACGGCGATGAAACGACCGTGGTGCAGATGCACAGCGGCAACGGCGAGCACGACGAGATGGATCGCCGCGCCATCGCGTGCTTCGACCAGGCGATGGCCGACATCGGCCTCACTGCCGACGAACCCACCGCGCGGGTGCTGCACGACTACTTCGCCTGGGCGACCACCACGACCATGGGTCGCTACCACCGCTCGGCCGACGACGTGCCGCACGGCTTGACGCTCCCCAAGTGGTCATGGGATGGACTGGTGGCAGGAACCGGTCCCGACGATGCCTGACGTGACCTTGAGGATCAGCCGGGCCTGTTCGCGACGACGGCAGCGGCGCTCACCGCGAACGGGATCGGTGTCACGCCCACGCAGAAGGCGGACCCGCCGGCCATCAACATCGCGGCGACGCGCTGCGCGGTGAGCTCGGTGGTGGTCAAGCGGTGGGCGCGCAGCCGTTGCCAGCCGTCGACCAGCAACCCCACGGCCAGCACGGCGAACACGCACGGAACCGGCCAGGTGAGCCAGCGGGCGGTGCGCACCCAGGCGTGCGTGTGGAACGGGATCCCGGCGAGCCCGGCGACGGTCGCCCACACCGGCCACGCTAGCATGTAGGCCGGCAGCGCCAGCGCGACCCCGCGGGCGAAGCGGGTGAAGTCGAACATCAGCGGGGTTCCCGAGGGTCGTGCACCAGGGCGGCAACGTTAGGGTGGCGGCTCCGTGCGCGAGGGGGACTTGCGCGACGACACGGGGGAGTGTTGCCCGATGGCCCGGCCAACCGACATGGACGAGTACTTCGTGCACCAGGTGCCTGAGCTGTTGCCACAAGTGGAGACCCGGTCGCCGCACTGGCGCGAGAGCCACTTCTACGACATCCACAGCCTCGACGGCACCGGCGACGCCATCTTCTTCACCATGGCGCACTACCCGGCCCGGGCAGCGTTCGACTCGCTGCAGATGGGGCGCGTCGGCGGCCAACGCACGGGCGGCATGCAGGCCCGCGACGACGCCGGCGACCCGCACACGCTGGTGGCCGGCGGCGCCCGGATCGACATCGTGCGGCCCTGGCAGGAGGTGCGGCTGTGGGCTGACCCCGACCAGTGCGCGATCGGCCTGGACCTCACCTTCACCGCCCGCACCCAGCCCTACGGCCTGCGCCGAGGCACCATGCGCGCCGCCGACGGGGTGGTGTGGGACCAGGCGCACACGCTGCAGTCCGGCACGTACACGGGCACGTACACCGCGGAGGGCACCACCTACGAGGTCGACGGATGGATCGGCCAGCGCGACCACTCGTGGGGTGTGCGCGACCACGGTCGCTGCCCGATGTGGATGTGGTTCCAGATCCAACTCGACGACGGGTTTCTCGGCGTGTGGCACTGGGAGTACGAGAACGGCGCGCCCGTCTACACCGACGGCTGCTGGGCCGGCACCGACGGCAGCGACCCGATCCCGGTCATCCGGTTCGACCACGAAGTGGAGTGGCTCGGCGCCGACGGCGAGCCCGGGGTGTACGGCGAGCACGGCGACGACATCGCTGGGCTGCGGGGATGGAGCGCGTTCACCTTGGCCGACGGGCGACGCATCGAGGTGACCGCCGACGGTCGCTTCGACAACCCCTATGAGCCGTTCCACCGCGGCGGGCTCAGCCAGATGCGGGTGCAGACGAACGACGGCCGGTCGGGCACGGCCATCTATGAGATCACCGGCGCCCGCCACCACCGCTACTTCCCCGACGCGACGGCGCCGGAGCTGTTGCCGCAGTAGCACCGGGCCCCAGCAGCGCCGGGTCGCCCCGACACCATCGGGAGACCATCCCGCTCAGGTCGTGGGAGAGTGACCGACATGGCTGGAGGGGACCGCCGCCGAGAAGGGCTGACCGCGGCGGCGATCGCCGAGGCGGCGGTGCTGATCGACGTCACGGTCGCGTTGTGCCTCGTCGGCTGGGTCGTGCCGTACGGCACGGTGCTCCTCGCCGCGGCCGTCGTACCGATGGCGGCGCTGGGTGACCGGCGTGGTTGGCGCACCACGGTGCTGGCCGGTGCGATCGGCGGCGCGGTGTCGTTCGTGGTGATGGGGTCCGGGCCCGCGTCGAACGTGATCGGTTGCGCAGTGGTGGGTGGGCTGGTCGGCGCGGGCTTCCGGCGCAGGTGGAGCTTGGCGCGCACCACGCTGGTCGGCGCCGTCACGATCGGCCCGCTGTTCACGGCAGGCGTGGTCGGGTTCCTGGCCGTGTTCGCATCGCTGCGACGGCTCGTGTTCAAGAACATCCGGATCACGTGGCACGGCGTGTCCAAGACGCTGGAGCAACTGCACCTCCACGGCGTCGCGTCGGGCGGCGACCGGACGATCGAATGGATCACGACGCACTGGCTGGTGGTCGTGCCGCCGGTCCTGCTCGTGTCGACGGCCGTCACCGTGTGGCTCGCTGCGGCGACGAGCCGCCCGGTGCTCGTGCGTCTGACTCGGGCGTTGCCTCCACACGACGACTGGTTGTCCGTGGCGAACGCGGCCGATGAAGCGGGCGTCGGCGATGACGGCGAGCGCCATGGTCGCGGGCGCGGCGCTCGAGCCGGGTCGGCCGCGCCGTCGAGCGGGGCAACGCCCGAACCCGTGCCGGTGCCGGTGGCGTTCCACGACGTGACGTTCCGCTATCCGGGCGCGTCGATCGACGCGCTGGCGGGCGTGTCCCTCGCAGTGGAGCCTCACGAGGTGGTGGCCGTCGTGGGACCCAACGGTTCGGGCAAGTCGACGTTGGCCCGTCTGCTGTGCGGCGCGCCGCCGTCGTCGGGCCGTGTCGACCGGGCTGGTCCGGTGGGCGTGGGTCGCCAGGGCGGCACGGCGATCATCTTCCAGCGACCCGAGTGCCAGGTGCTCGGGGTGCGGGTGCGCGACGACGTGGTGTGGGGGCTCCCGCCGGACCACGATGTCGCGGTGGCGCCGCTGCTCCAACGGGTGGGCCTGGGCGGCATGGGCGACCGCGAGACCACCACCTTGTCCGGTGGTGAGCTCCAGCGCCTGGCCGTGGCCGCGGGCTTGGCGCGCTCGCCGCAGCTGCTGATCTCCGACGAGTCCACGTCGATGATCGATCCCGAGGGTCGCCCGTTGCTCATCGACCTGTTCGCGGGGCTGGCGGAGCGAGAAGGCATCACGGTCGTGCACATCACCCACCACGTCGCCGAAGCGCAGCGGGCCGACCGGGTGCTCGCGCTCGAGCACGGCCGAGTGGTCGCCGCGCCTGCGGCCGTTGCGACGCCGGTTGGCCCACCGCCGCCGGTCGAGCCTGGGCCGGTGCTGGTGTCGCTGCACGGTGTCCGACACACGTTCTCGCCCGGCACGCCCTGGGCGCACGTCGCGCTCGACGGGGTCGACTTGAAGATCCGCGCTGGCGAAGCGGTGCTGATGATGGGCCACAACGGCTCCGGCAAGTCGACCCTCGCGTGGCTGATCGCCGGCCTGCTCGTGCCCACCGAGGGGTCGGTGGTGGTGGAAGGCCGAGCAGCCTGGGAGATGGTCGGCCATGTCGGACTGTCGTTCCAGCACGCCAGGCTGCAACTGCTGCGCAGCACCGTGATCGACGAGGTGAGGTCGGCCGGTGGCGTCGGCGCCGACGAGGCGCTCGCGGCGTTGGCGTTGGTGGGACTCGGTGCGGGGCTCGCCGATCGCCGGATCGACCAGCTGAGCGGCGGCCAGCAACGGCGGGTCGTGCTCGCCGGCCTGTTGGCGGCCAAGCCCGCGGTGCTGGTGCTCGACGAGCCGTTCGCGGGGCTCGACGAGCCGTCGCGCCGCGGCTTGCTGCAGCTGCTGGCGGAGCTGCGAGCGACCGCCGGGATCACGTTGATCGTGGTCACGCACGACCCGACCGACGCTGACCTGCTCGCCGACCGCGTGGTCACGTTCGCCGATGGTCGGGTGGTCGACGACCGGGCGCACGAGCCGCTCGGGCGCGGCGGCGAGGGCTCCGACGGTGGGGTGGTCGACGACCGGGCGCACGAACCGCTCGGGCGCGGCGGCGAGGGTTCCGACGGTGGGGTGGTCGACGCCCGGGCGCACGAGCCGCTCGGGCGCGGCGGCGAGGGCTCGACGCGATGAGCGCTCGGCCACCTCGCCCGATCGAGCTGCCGTGGCTGCGTCCGATCCCGGGCGACACGCCGATCCACCGCCTGTGGGCCGGCACCAAACTGCTGGCGGTGATCGGCTTCGGACTTGCCCTGTCGATCAACCCGACGTGGGCGGCGATCGGCATCGTCACCGCCGTGGTGGTGGTCGCCATCGGCATCGCCCGCATCCCCCGCGGCGCCCGGCCGCGCCTGCCCCGACTGCTGTGGCTGCTGTTCCTGGTCGGCGCGTTGCTCGCGTTGAAAGGCGGCGGGTCGCCGTCGGTCCACGCCGGTTCGCTCACCATCGAACTCGGCGGCCTCGACGCGTGGTGCCGCGTGCTCGCGATCCCGGTGGTGTTGCTCGCAGCCGGCGCCATGTTGACGTGGACCACCCCGCTGGGCGAGATCGCGCCCGCCTTGTCGGTGTTGTTCGGTCCGCTGCGGCGGCTACGGGTCCCGGTCGACACGTGGGCGGCCGGCGTCGCGCTCAGCCTGCGCTGCTTCCCGACCCTCGTCGACGAGATGCGCACCCTGATCGCCGCCCGACGTCTCCGCCCCAAGCCCGCAGGGGTCAGTTGGCGCCACCGTCTCGCCGGTCCGCACGACCTGCTGTCGGCCGCGCTGCTCGTGTCGTTCCGTCGCGCCGCCGACATCGGCTTGGCGATCGAGGCCCGCGGCGGCACCGGCACCATCGCCGACGCGCCCAGCGGCCCACGCCCCCGTGACGCGATCGTCATCGTGCTGCTCGTCGCCGTCACCGCCGCAGCCATCGTCGTGTGAACCCCGAGCCCCCAACTTCGGGGGTCAGGCCAGACGCAGACCGGGGACTTGGGGGTTGTGGGCTGGGCGGAAATCCCACCGAAACGGTCGGATTGTCGCCCGACCTCGGGGATCAGTGCTCCGCGACGAGGGTCAGGCCGGGGGCTGCGGTGCTCGTGGCGGTCGCGAACGGCTTCGTGGTGCAGATGACCGTCGACCCCGACGGTGCCTCACTGCCGGCGCTGGCGTCGCAGTTCGGCGGCCTGATGCTCGCTGCCCGCCAGCCGCGCTGACCCACGCCCGAAAGATTGGCCCTTGCTCCTGACGCGACGTGAGGTCGTACCGTCGGCTCCATGACGGCAACGGACGGCGCGAACGGGGGCGACGGGGGTGCGGGGCGGCGGGTCGGTGACCTGGCGGCCAGCTCAGGGCTGACGGTCCGCACGCTGCACCACTACGAGAACATCGGGTTGCTCGTGGCATCCGGCCGCACCGCGGCAGGCCACCGCCTCTACACCGACGGCGACGTGGCTCGCCTGTACCGCATCTCGCTGCTGCGCCAGCTCGGCCTGCCGTTGGCCGACATCGCCCGTGCGCTCGACGAGCCCGACGGCTCCGTGCGCCCCACCCTCGCCCGCCACCTCGCGGAGGTGGAGCGCCAGCTCGCCGCCGCCAGTGCCGTGCGCACGCGCCTGTTGCACCTGCTGGCTGTGCCGGACGGCGACCGGGCCGAGCCGGCCCCCGACGACCTACTGCACCTCCTGGAGGAGATGACCACCATGGCCACCACCGTTTCGAGCCGCATCTCGATCCTCGTCTACGCCGACCTCGAGGCTCGCTTGCACGAGCTGATCGACGTGTTCGGGCTCGGCCCCGGCGAGCTTGTGCGCGATCCTGACGGCAACGTGGTGCACGGCGAGGTGCACGCCGGCGACGGCACCATCTGGCTGCACACCGAGTCCGATGAGTTCGGCCTCTCGTCGCCGCGCACCGTGGGCGCCGCCACGGCCACCACGGCCGTGATGGTCGACGACGTCGACGCCCACTTCCGCCACGCCCGCGACCACGGCGCCACCATTGTGTACGAGCCCACCGACCAGCCCTACGGCTATCGCGAGTACGGCGCCCGCGACGCCGAAGGCGGCCTGTGGTCGTTCATGAAGCCCCTGGCGTGATCGGCGGCTCCGGTGTAGCCATCGCCGGGCGCGGCTTCAGCCGGGCGGCGACCAGGCGGGGTCGCGGCCGGTCAGGCCGAGCAGTTTGGCGAACGGCGACGCGGTGTCGGGCACGTCGACGATGGGTCCGAACAGTTGGCCGTCGCGTGGGGCCTCAAAGCCGACCACCATGGCCGCGGCTGCCTCGACGTGGGCGGGCAGCGGCTCGTACGGCAGGCCGAGCGACACGGCGAGGTCCCAGCCGTGTACGACGAGCTCGTCGAGCGCGATCAGGCCGGCCACCTCGCCGGGGAGGTCGAGCCCGGCGATCAAGGTGAGTCCTTCCCAAGCGCCCGGCTCGCTCCAGGCTTGCGCCAGCGCGCCGAGCGCAGTGAGCGACTGCTCGCGCCAGTCGTCGCCGAGGTTCCCCTGGTCGGGCATCGGGGGTGGGCCGGCGAGCGCTTCGCGGTCCTTGCGGGCGGCCGCTGCGAACACCACGCTCAACGAGCGCACATGGTCGACGAGATAGCCGACGTCCGCCGCCGGGCACGGCGTGGGCGCCGAGAACTGGCCCGTGTCGATGGCGTCGAGCAGGGCGGCCATGCGGGTGGTGGCGGGGGTGAGATCGAGCATGGTTGGTAGACGGGTCGGCGGTCCGAGACTCATCGACCGTTCCGCAGCGTGGAACGTCGAAGGCTGGGCGCGAGTCCCACCGACACGGTCGGATTACCGCCCAGCCTCGGGTGTACCTGGCGCGGGGGCGGTCGTGTGGTCGACCACGTCGGTGCTGACCGGTGGCGGGGCGGGCGGCTTGTCGGCCGGTGGGCGCTTCGCGGTGTCGAAGGGCTCGAGGGCGCGCTCGAGCGAGCGGTACACGCCCAAGGCGAGGCAGATGGCAACGATCGGCACCGCGAACAAGAAGGCCGCGTACCCGCTGATGACGCCGACCAGGTAGCGCCGGGGCCACAGCGCACCGAGCACGAGCGGGCCGACCACGGCGATACCGACGGCGACGAGCAACGGCACGTGCACCAGCCAGGTGAACGGCGGCTCGTGCCAGGCGGCGAACGGCGGCGTGACCCGGAACGCCACAGCCGCCCAGAACGCGAACCACACGACCAGCAAACCGATGATCCACTTGCGCGCTGCCCAAACCGTGCGGGTGCTGACCGCTGCCCACATGATCCAGCGCATCACCAGCGCCACGCCTTGCTCGCCCATCGCGTCGCGGAAGATCCGATCGGCGCGCTCGGGCTGGTCCTTCAGGTCGTGATGGATCAGCTGGTCGTGCAGGATCGCCGGCAGCGTGTGGCGGCCGTAGCGCGGCACGACCCACAGCAAGATCCCGGGCACCGACGCCAAGTCGGTGGTCTCGTCGGCCCACCGCGGGTCGGGCACCACGTACTCGGCGAGCTGGTGTCCGGCGGGGTCGAGCTCCACGTAGCGGAACGGGTCGACCACCCGGAAGCGCGTCGCGTCGAGCTGTTCGAGAACCACTTCGGCAGGGGCGTCACCATCGAGTGCGTAGAACGGCATGGCGGCGTGGCGCTCGGGGCCAGAACGCGTTGCCTGCGCTACCGCAGGACCACGCCGGGGCGGGACTGATCGGGGAGAGGGAGCTGCTCGCCGTCGCGCCGGATGGCGGTGCCGTTGACCAGCACGTGGCGCATGCCGGCGGGGGAGTCGTACGTGAGGCGGTCACCGTCAGCCGGGAGGTCACGTACGCGGCGCACCGGGCCCGGATCGACGGTGCCGGGCTCGAACACGGCGAGGTCGGCCGCTTTGCCCACCGCCACCTCGCCGCGGTCGGCGAGGCCGTACACGCTGGCGGGCTCGCCGGTGAGCTTGTGGATGGCGCGCTCGAGCGGCATCACCGCGCGCTCGCGCACCCAGTTGCCGAGCAAGTCGGTGGCGAAACACGCGTCGCACAGCTGGCTGAGGTGCGCACCCGAGTCGGCGAGACCGAGCAGGACGTGGTCGCGTGGGAGCAGCCAGGCGATCGCGTCGGGGTCGTTGTTGGCGAACACGACGGTGAACCGGGCGTCGAGGTCGTCGGCCAACGCCACGTCGAGCAGTGCGTCGAGCGGCGTGACGCCTCGCTCGGAGGCCAATTCCTCCACGCGGCGGCCCTCCAGCTCGGGGCGACTGGCGCACTCGGCCACGAACATGTCGTGCCAGTTGAGCGGCGGCAGCCCGGCAACCCGCGAGCCCGGACCGGTCTCGGCCCACGCCCGCTCGCGCCACGCGGGGTCGCGGTAAGCCGCGATGCGCTGCTCGTCGGTACCGGCCATCAACGCCTGGAAGGCCGGCCGGGTGTTGAGCGTGAACGGTTCGCGCAGGTTGATCTGGAACGTGAGCGGCCGGCACGACACCTGCGGCCACACCTCGACACCGGTGTCCCACGCCTGATCGTGCTCGGCCACCACCTTCTCGTGGTAGGGGATGCCGGCGAGCGTGAGCAGCGCGGTCCAGGTGAACGGACGCCCGACCTGGCGCTGCAGGTCGAACACCTCGGCGTTGGAGAACACCCCACCCGGCAACAGCGCGACCACGCCCTTCCCGCGCTGCCGCAGCGGTTCGAGCAGGGCGCGCAGCTCGGTCAGGTCGCCGACACGGGACGGCACCGGTCGCCCCCGGTCGCCGTTGTGGGTGGGCGACGCGCTCGACGCGAACCCCATGGCGCCGGCGGCCATCGCGTCGTCGACCACCGCGGCCATGCGGGCCAGCTCGGCGTCGGTTGCCGGCCGCTCGTACGCGTCGTCGCCCATCACGAACAACCGCACGGCGGTGTGGCCCACATAGCAGCCGAAGTTCAGGCCGACACCCACCCCTTCGACCGCGTCGAGGTAGTCGGCGAACGTCTCGAAGCGGTCCCACGGGACCCCGGCGCGGAGGGTGTCGAAGCTCATGTCCTCGACGTGTTGGAGCGTGTGGGCGACCAACTCGACGCCGTCGGCGGTGACCGGCGCGATCGAGAACCCGCAGTTGCCGGCGACCACGGTGGTGACGCCGTGGAAGGCCGAAGGCGTGAGCGCCGGATCCCAAAAGACCTGCGCGTCGTAGTGCGTGTGGATGTCGATGAAGCCCGGCGCCACGACGTGGCCGGAGGCGTCGAGCTCGACATCGCCTCGGACGGTGTCGCCGAGCGCCACGATGCGGCCGTCGGTCACACCCACGTCGGCCACCACGCCGGGCGCTCCGGTGCCGTCGATCAGGGTGCCACCCCGGATCGCGAGGTCGGCTCGTTGGTCTGCCATCTCGTCCCTCCCCCGAGGCACGCCGTTGGTGGGCGGCGCCGCCGTCCGCACCGTAGCGCCACCACCTGAGGTGGCCCCCGCCCGTGGCCCGTGCGAAAGTGGGGCAGGAAACGAACGGGCCGGACCGGCTCCGTTCGGCGAACCAAGGGGGATGCCCGCCGTGACCGAGTACACCATGACCATCGCGGGCCAAGCTGCGCCCACCGAGGCCACGTTCGACGTGATCGACCCGTCGGTCGGCGAGTCGTTCGGCACGGCGCCCGATTGCACGCCCGCGCAGCTCGACGCCGCGTTCGAGTCTGCTGCCAAGGCGCACCAGGACTGGAAGCGCGACGAGCAGGTCCGCCGCGACGCGCTGAACGCCGCCGCTGGCGCGCTCATGCAGCACATGGCCGACATCGGCGCCGTGCTGAGCCAGGAGCAGGGCAAGCCGCTGAACGAGGCCACGATGGAAGTGATGGGCGCCTCGATCTGGCTCCAGTACTACGCCAACCTCGAGGTCGAGCCGGAGGTGCTGCGCGACGACGACAACGCCCGCGTCGAGGTCATCCGCCGCCCGCTCGGTGTTGTGGCGGGCATCACGCCGTGGAACTTCCCGCTGATCCTGGCGTCGTGGAAGATCGCTCCCGCGCTGCGGGCGGGCAACACGATGGTGCTGAAGCCGTCGCCGTTCACGCCGCTCGCCACACTGGCGCTCGGCGAGGCGCTGCGGGGCGTGCTGCCCGACGGCGTGCTCAACGTGGTCAGCGGCAAGGACCCGCTCGGCGCGTCGATGACCAGCCACCCGGTGCCGCGCAAGATCTCCTTCACCGGCTCGGTGGCCACCGGCAAGAAGGTGGCTGCGGCCGCGGCCCCCGACCTCAAGCGGGTCACGCTCGAGCTCGGCGGCAACGACCCGGCGATCCTGCTCGACGACGTCGACGTGGCCGACGTGGCCGAGCGTCTCTTCTGGGGTGCGTTCCAGAACAACGGTCAGGTCTGCTCGGCCATCAAGCGGGTGTACGTGCCCGAGGCCCTGTACGACGATGTGGTCGACGCGCTCGCCGAGAAGGCGCGCAGCGTGAAGGTCGGCAAGGGCACCGAGGAAGGTGTGCAGCTCGGCCCGATCAACAACAAGCCGCAGTTCGACCGGGTCAGCGAGCTGGTCGACGACGCGCTGTCGTCGGGCGTCACAGCGGTCACCGGCGGCAAGCCTGGCGATGCCGGCTACTTCTACGAGCCGACGATCCTGGCCGGCGCGACCGACGGTGTGCGCATCGTCGACGAGGAGCAGTTCGGCCCGGTCCTGCCGATCGTGTCGTACCGCAACATCGACGAGGCGCTCGAGCGGGCCAACGCCACCCACTACGGCCTGTCGGGGTCGGTGTGGGGCACCGACGCCGACCGGGCCGCCCAGTACGCTGCGCAGCTCGAGTGCGGCACGGCGTGGGTCAACACCCACCTCGCGCTCGCTCCCGACCAGCCCTTCGGTGGCGCCAAGTGGAGCGGCATCGGCGTCGAGAACGGCACGTGGGGCCTGGCCTCGTTCAGCGAGCCCCAGGTGCTGCACCGGGCCAAGTAGCCCGAGCTCCGCTCCACCTGTCGAACGACGAACGACCCCGGTGCGCGAGCGCCGGGGTCGTTCGCGTGCAGTGGTCGAGGCCCACGGCCGTGGGGCGGTGCGGCGTCCGGCTGGCCGCCGTCACTCAGGTGGCCGTGGTGGCCGTGGTGGCCGTGGTGCACCACGCCAGCAGGCGATCCCACAAGCGCGCCCTCGTGTTCGCCATGTTGTGGCAGTGCGCGCTGCCGGGCAGCACGAAGAGGGTCACGTCGGGGCTCGCCGTGAAGAAGGTCGGCTCGGCGTGGGGCGCGGGCGAGATGTCGACTTCGCCGTAGGCAAGGAAGACCGGTACGTCGATGGTCGACGCCTGGTCGCGAGCGATGCCGGGGATCGAGGCCGACAGGCCGGCGCGGCGCACGACTGCCGTGAGGGTGGTGGCGTCGTCGGCGGCGATCACGTCCGCGGGCACGTCGGTTGCGTGGAACCAGTCGTGCATGGGCGTGCGGTCGCCGACCAGGTAGCGGTCGCCGTCGCCGAGCGATGCGATGAGCTGGTCGGCCAGCGCGGCACGGCCTTCCGCGGTCGCGGCGGCCTCGACCATCTCGTCGGGGATGCCGAGCTGGACGACCTGGTGGTTGGTGGTGCCGAGGATGGCGACGGCGTCGTAGCTGCGGTGGGCGGCCTGTTGGTACATGGCCACGTAGCCGCCCAACGAGTGCCCGATCCCCACGAATGGCCCGGCGCGACCGACGAGGTCAGGCAGTTGGTCGACCGCACTCGCCACGGCCGCGCCTTGGTCGGACAAGTCGACTTCGCGGTCGGGCTGGCTGCTGTCGCCGGTGCCCAACATGTCGAACGCGGCCACCGGGAAGCCGCGCTCGGCCGCGTGCCGGGCGAAGCTGTAGCCCGTTCGGCCCGGCACCTCGAGGTCGTAGTACCGGTGGTTGTAAGTGCCGCCGGGCAGGCAGACGAGCACCGGGCGGTCCCGCTCGGCGGCCGGGCTCGTCGCCGGGAACCACGTGCCGGCCAAGTGCTCGGCCTCGCCGGAGGGTGTGGCGCGCCCGAGGTCGACCCGCAACGGGCGCGACGGTGACTGGTTCGAGGCGCCGGCGCCCGCGCTGGCGGCGTCGCCCGCGCTGGTGGTCACCGGCCTTCGTAGACGGGGTCGCGCTTCTCGCTGAACGCGGCCACGCCCTCGGCGAAGTCCTTGGAGCGCATCAGGGACATGAACTCGGCGAGCACGTGGTGCGCGTTGGCGTCGAACGACGAGTCGAGCCCGAGGCGCATCGTGCGCTTGGCGGCACGCAGGGCGAGCGGTGCCTGGCTGGCGAGCTCCTTGGCCCACTTGTCGACGGTCGTCTCGAACTCGTCGTGCCGCACGACAGCGTTGGCGAGGCCGAGTCGTTCGAGCTCGTGCGCGTCGAGCTTGCGGCCGAGGAACGTGACCTCACAGGCCTTTTGCCAGCCGATGAGGCGCGGCAGCAGCCAGGTGCCGCCGCTCTCGGGGATCACGCCGCGACGGATCGGCGGCGCGAAGACCGCCGTGTCGGATGCCACCACCAGGTCGCAGCCGAGCGCCAGGTCCATCCCGTAGCCGGCGGCTGCACCGTTGAGGGCGCACAGCACCGGGGTGTCGAGGCGGCGCAGCACGAAGGGTGGGGTGTCGTCGATCCGCAGCGTGACGTCGCCGCCGAGGTTGCCGAGCCCGCCCTGCGACGCGACGTCCTGCAGGTCGAGACCCGAGCAGAACCCTCGGCCGGCGCCCGTGAGCACGATGACGCGCACGTCGCGGCTGGCATCGGCCTCCACGAACATCCGCGACAGGGCGGCGAGCATCGGGCCGCTGATCGCGTTGAGTCGGTCGGGTCGGTTGAGGGTGATCGTGGCGACGTGGTCGTCGACGCTCATCAGCACATCGGACATCGGGACTCCTGTTGCGGTCGTGCCCCCGCCGGCCGGGGCCCGGGGCCTGATCACGGGATCGTGGCACGTGGCGGGCGAGCTCTGGAGAAGGTCTCATATATTGATATCAATGTCTCGTAAATCAGGACTTACGTTAAGGTCAGCGCATGAACCCATCCGGAGAGCCCACACCGGCGGGCACGTACACGCACGGCCACCACGAGTCCGTGCTGCGCTCCCACCGCCAGCGAACGGCCGCCAACTCCGCGGCCTACCTGCTCGCCGACCTCCGGCCGGGGCAGTCGCTGCTCGATGTGGGTTGCGGGCCCGGCACGATCACGGTCGACCTCGCCCGCATCGTCGCACCTGGGCGGGTCACCGCCCTCGAGGCCACCGAGGCGGCCCTCGACCTCGCCCGCGCCCACGCCGCCGATCTGGGGTGCGACAACGTCGACTTCGCGGTCGGCGACGTCCACGCGCTCGACTTCGCCGACGCCACCTTCGACGTCGTCCACGCGCACCAGGTGCTGCAGCACGTCGCCGACCCGGCCCGGGCGTTGCGGGAGATGCGACGGGTGTGCCGGCCGGGCGGGGTGGTGGCCGCCCGCGACAGCGACTACGCCGCGTTCGCCTGGTTCCCGGAGGTCCCCGAGCTCGACGAGTGGTTGGACCTCTACGAGCGTGCGGCCCGCGCCAACGGCGGCGAGCCCGACGCAGGCCGCCGCCTGCTGTCGTGGGCCCACCAGGCGGGGTTCCGCGACGTGCGCGCCACGTCGAGCACGTGGTGTTGGGCCACTCCCGAGGACCGTGCCTGGTGGGGTGGCATGTGGGCCGCGCGGATCACGGAGTCGGCCATCGCCGACCAGCTCGTGGCGGCCGGGTGGGCGGCGGCCGCCGACCTCGAGCGGATTGCCGACGGCTGGCGCCGGTGGGCCGTCGACCCCGACGCCTGGTTCTCGATCCTCCACGGCGAGATCCGCGCCCATCCCTGAGAAACCACCCTGCTGTGAGCGCTGGGCCACCCACGAGGTGGTTGGGTGCTCACGGCTCGGGATGGTGCTGCGGTGGCCTGTTCTGTTGTGAGCGCTGGGCCACCCACGAGGTGGTTGGGTGCTCACGGCTCGGAATGGTGCTGCGGTGGCCTGTTCTGTTGTGAGCGCTGGGCCACCTACGAGGTGGTTGGGTGCTCACGGCTCGGGATGGTGCTGCGGTGGCCTGTTCTGCTGTGAGCGCTGGGCCACCCACGAGGTGGTTGGGTGCTCACAGCAGGGGATTGTTTACGCGGCGGGGTCGAGCCAAGTGGGTGGGGCGAAGCCGCGGTCGCGCATGAACCTCGCCATGCGGCGCAGGTACGACGCCTGGTTCACGTGCAGCACGTGGTTGCCCGGGAACCAGTGGAACTTGCAGCGGTCCCAGTGCTCCCACAGCAGCTCGGCCTGTTCGGGCGGGGCGAGACGGTCGCCGAGCCCGCAGATGACGAATCGGCGGTCCTTGGCGATCGCGGCCGGGTAGTTGAGCGGGGAATGGAACGCCATGCCGGCGCGGACGTCGTCGTCGGACATGCCGACCACGCGGCTGGCGGCGCCGAGCAGCGTGCCGGCGGGCTTCCAGTCGGCCATGACGGTGGCCATGTCGGTGACCGGGACGTTGGGGACGGCTACCGCCAGCCGCGGCTCGACCGCGGCCAACAAGGCGGTGGTGTAGCCGCCCAGCGAGATGCCGGTGACCCCCACCTGCTCGACGCCGGTGGACTCGAGGTGGTCGATGAACAGCCGGAGGTCGTGCATGGCGTGTGCCATTGCTTCGGACAGCACCCCGAGGCCGTGCGAGAAGTACCCCGCGCCACTGAAGGGCGAGGTGCGCTCCTGGCGAGCGCCGTGGAACGGCAGCGTGAACAGCAAGACGTCCCACCCGGCCCGGAAGAACCACGGCAGCGAGAAGAACGCGCCGTTCAACAGGTACGGCGACCCCATGAAGCCGTGGATCACGAGGAGCGTCGGGCGGGGCCCGTCGTCGTGGCGCCAGTGTTGGGCGTGGGCGATGCGGTTGCGCCGGAAGCTCGCGTACTCGCTGCGCAGTTCGGGGTTCACCGCAACGAACGGGCTCTCGAACGTGAGCCGCTCGACGACGCCGTCGGGGAAGCGGAAGTGCAACCGCCCCGCCCCGGCCCGCCGCACGTCAGGCCGGGCTGTCGGCCGGGGGAACGAGCGCTCGGGGTCGTGGTGGGTCGCCAGGTCGGCGTAGAACCCGAGCCGCTCGCGCTCGCGGCGCACTCGGCGAGGGTTGGTCGTCAGTGGCACGATCGACGCGGTCACCATCGACGCGGCCGCGGTGCGCAAGCCGATGTCGGCCACGGCCGAGCCGGCGACCAGCGCGCGGGCCGCCAGAGGGAGGTCGCGCCGCCGCGGCAGCCCCGCGCTGCCGGCGTCCGCCCCCGTCGCGATCCGTGCGAGGACGGCACCGGCTTCCGTTCTGGCCACAGGGGAGGGACCGGCGGCGGTGTGGTTGGCGCGCTCACGTGGCATGGCGAGGTGTTCTAGTGGCTCCGGCAGGCGCGGGCGCGCTTCACCGCCCGAGCGGCCCGGTGTCGGAGCGGCCCGGTGTCCGGCGGCCAGGCCGGTGTGAGGCCGGCCCGGTGACGCGCCGGCCCCGGGTCACGCCGCGTGTGACCGCACCCAACCGTCGACCAGGTCGCCGAGGATCGGCAGGCTGACCGCACCGGATCCGAGCACGGTGTCGTGGAACCCCTTGATGTCGAAGCGGTCGCCGAGTTGCTGCTGTGCGAGCCCCCGCAGCCGGAAGAACTCGCGCTGGCCGAGCTTGTACGACAAGGCCTGGCCCGGCATGGCGATGTAGCGGTCGACCTCGACGGTGAGCTCCTCGATCGACACCGGGGTGTACTTCGCCATGAAGTCGATGGCTTGTTGGCGGGTCCATCCGAGCGCGTGGAGGCCGGTGTCGACCACCAGCCGGCAAGCCCGCCAGGAGTCGGCGGCGAGCATGCCGATGCGGTCGAGGTCGGTGAGGTACAGGCCCATCTCGTCGGCCAGGCGTTCGGCGTACAGGCCCCAGCCCTCGACGTACGCGGTGTTCGACAACGACTGGCGCTGGAACGTGGGCACGTCGTCGAGCTCGTTGGCGATGGCGATCTGGAGGTGGTGGCCGGGGATCGCCTCGTGGTACGCCACCGACGCGGCTTCGTAGCGGTTCTTCTGGGTCGGCTCCCACGTGTTCACGAAGTACGTGCCCGGCCGGCTCCCGTCGGCCGCGGGCGGGAAGTAGTACGCGCTCGGCGAGTCGGGGGCCAGGAAGTCGGGCACCGGCTCGATGTTGCACGGCGCCTGTGGCAGGCGCCCGAACCAGTCGGCCATCGCTGCCCGGGCCCGGTCGATGCCGTCGTGCGCGTCGGCCACGATCTCCTCGGCGGAGCCGTAGCGCAGGGAGTCGTCGCCTTGCAGGTGGCGGAACACGTCTGCGAGCTCGGTCACCCCGAACAGCCGGCCGCCGACCTCGGCGTACTCGCGGGGGAGCAGCTCGGTGGCTTCTTGCAGGCCGATGTCGTGGATCTCCTGCGGCGAGAGGTCGAGGGTCGTGTGGTGGCGCACGAGCGTGGCGTACACGGATTCGCCGTCGCTGCCGAGGTGGCACAGCCCGGCGTGCTCGTCGTCGCGGGCCGAGGGCTCGAGCCGTTCGGCCAACGTGGCGCGGTGGACACCGAACGCGGGGCGGACCACGTCGCGGGCCAGTTCGGCGAGGGCGTCGCGCCACGCCGGGTCGCCGTCCCACGACGCGGGCCCCGGGATCTTCGTGAACGGGTCGTCATCGAGTGGCGAGGCGAGGTAGCCGTCGAGGACGTTGAGCGTGCGCTCCAGGCAGATGCGTGCCGGCGTGCGGCCCGCGGCGAGACCCGCGGTGTAGCGGTCGGCGGCCTGCTGGAGCATGGCCGGGACCTGCCGGTACCGCTCGACGAGCCGCCACGCGTGGTCGGGCTCGGGGGCGTTGAGCACCGGCACGGTTTGCAGCAGCTCGACCGCCACGCCCTGCATCTGGTCGTAGCGGAACTCGATGAGCCGCTGGTCGATCCCCTCGATGCCGTCGCGGGTCTCGGCAAGCAGCAGCCCGCGGGTGACCTGCTCGCTCTGGCTGAGGTGTGCGGGGTCGATGCGCTCGACCCGGTCGTGCAGCGATTCCCAGTGCTCGCGGAGCTGTTGCTCATAGGTGGCGGACAGGTCCTCGATGCGGTCGTCGTAGCGGTGGTCGCCGACGAACGTCGCGAACGTCGGGCTCGCCTTGAGCAGTCGCTCCCAGTACTCCTCGGCGATGGCGCGCAGGTCGTGGTCGGTCATGGGGGATCCTCCGGCGGCGGCTGCGCCCATCCTGCCCGACGCGGAGCCCCAACCGCCCAGCCACCTCGGCGTGCACCTCGGCGGGCTCCACCGCGGGCTCAGCTGGGGCGCGTGATGTGTCAGCCGGCCTGCACGCCGCGAAGCCCCGCCCAGGCCAGTTCGGCCATGCGTCGGGCGAGCGTGGCGACGTCGAGGTCGTCGGCGAGGTCGCCCGCCACCCAGTGGCGACTGGTGGCCTCGGCGATGCCGACGACGCCGTGGGCGAGCAGCCGCCGTTCGCTCTGCGCCAGTCCCGGCACGTCGATCAGCTCGGCGAGCAGTGCGGCGATGGCGGCTTCGACCCGGCGGGCGGTCTCGGCGAACTCGTCGTCGTGGCGGGTGCCCGACCCGAACAGGAGCTGGAACGACTCGCGCTCCGATTCGACGAACGCGAAGTACGCGCCGAAGCCGAGCTCCACCTGCTCCCGGGGGCCACCCGCCTGCGCAGTGGCCTTGGCGATCTGCTCCTCGAGTCGGTGACCGACGTCGGCCAGCAGCTGCGCGTACAGCTCCCGCTTGGACGCGAAATGTTGGTACAGGACCGGTTTGGTGACGCCCGCCGCGTAGGCCACCTGGTTCATCGAGGTGGCGTGGAAGCCCCTGCGGGCGAACACGTCGAGCGCGACGTCCATCAGCTGGCGGCGGCGTTGCTCGGCTGGCAGTCGGATCGACACAGGCGCTCCAGAGGTCGGTCCCAAAGTTACCGGCCGGTCACCGCGGTCCGGGAGACCCTGCTCGCCGGACGTCGACGCGGTGAGCGTTACGGCCGATGCAGAGGCCGTGTTGTGTACCGACGACCGACCGTTGGCAGGTCGGTTCGCGCCGATGCGACCCGTCTGGCCGGAATGCGCCCGCGGGTGGCGCCGAAATCGTCGCCTACCTGGGAGGGAGCCGCCACACCGGCGGCGAATCGACGGGCGTGGCAGGCCCCCGATCTGTTCCCGCGACCCCCACGCGGCGTCCCCCGCAGCCGTTCCGGCCCTTGCCGGCCAAGCGGCTCGGCGTGAGCTTGCTGCAGGTCAAGGCGCGTCGTCGACGCTTCCGGCCGAGCTTGCCGCCGACTTCCGGCGAGCGAGGCGGCTGGTAGGCCGACCGGGTCGCCCGCTCGCTCACCGCGCCTTCGGCCCGCGGGCTTCTCGTGCCGCTCGTTCCTCGCGCTCTTCCCGCTCGGCGGCGCGCACGCCGTAGCCGAACACGATGGCGGGCGCGAGCACGATCGAGCTCACCACCAGGGCCACCACGATCGCGGTGACGAGCCAGCTCGTGAACCCCGCGAAGTAGCCGACGACGAACGCCACCACTGCCGCGAGCAGCACCGAGTAGCCCAGCCGCTTGCCGGTCTGCACGAGCTTGGCGATCCGGGCCCGCTTGGCGAGGATCGGGTCGGTGGGTGCCGTCACGGTGCCACCTCTGCAGCCGGACCGGTCGAGGCGGCCGTGGGCCGGCCCGGGGTCGAGCCGGGGTGGGTCCGGCGCCGGAGGTGCTCGGCCAACATGAGGTCGGGGTCGACTTCGGTGCGGCCCTCGAGCGCGGCGAGCACCGTGAGGAAGTCGACGGCCTCGGCGACGTCGTGGAGCCGGTAGATCATCCCCGGTCCGGTGCCCGCATGGGCGACGGCGGCGAGCGTGCCAGCGAGGCGGTCCTGGGGCGGGCGGTTGGTCAGCGCGCCCACGAAGTCCTTGCGCGACAAGGCGAGCAGCACCGGGAGACCGATGGCTTCGACGTCGGCGAGCTCGCGGAGCAGCACGACCGACTGCTGCGGGGTCTTGGTGAAGTCGATGCCGGGATCCACGATCAGCGACTCGTCGGCCATGCCCCGTTGCCGGGCGACGTCGAGCCGCCCGCGCAGCAGGGCCACCACGTCGGCGGTGACGTCGCCGCCGTACAAGTCCCGGTCCTGGAGCCGTTGCTTGGGGCGCGCCCGGGTGTGCATTACCACCAGCGCGGCGCCGCGCTCGGCGCAGATCGCGGCGACCTCGGGGTACAGCAGCGCGCTGACGTCGTTGATGATCGACGCGCCGGCCCCGATCGACGCGGACGCCACTTCGGGTCGGTACGTGTCGACAGAGATCACCGCGTCGGGTCGGCGCCGGTGGACTTCCCGGACCAGCGGGATGACCCGGCGCAGCTCCTCGGCCACTTCGATCTCGGGCACCTTGGTTATGCCGGACTGGCCGCCGATGTCGAGCAGGTCGGCGCCGTCGTCGAGCAGCCGCTCCGCCAGGTCGGCCTGTTGCTGCACGCCTTCGTGGTCGCCGCCGTCGGAGAACGAGTCGGGGCTGGCGTTCACGATGCCCATGATCAACGGCCGGCTGGTGTCGAGCCGCACGCCGCACGCCACCAATGGCGGGCCCGTCGGTGTTGCCGTGGCGGAGGTGCGGGGCTCGCGAGGCACGCCGCGACGATAGGGCGGCCTCGGAGGGTGAGCGGTACGGTCCCAGCTCATGGCGTACGAGGAAGTCCTCTACGAGACGTCGGATGGGGTGGCTCGCATCACGGTGAACCGTCCCGAGAAGCGCAACTCGCTGTCGTGGACGGTCATGGCGGAGCTGAGCGACGCGTTCGGGGCGGCCGCCGCCGATCCCGACGTGCGGGTGGTGGTGCTGACCGGCGCGGGTGACCGGGCGTTCTGTGCCGGCGCCGACCTCGGCGGGATGGCCGCAGGGGCGAGCTACGCCGACCTGCACGACGCCCGCGGGCAGCTCCCGCGCCTGTTCCGCCAGATGTGGGAGCTGGGCAAGCCGATCGTGGCCAGGGTGTTCGGTTACTGCCTGGCCGGGGGCTTCGGACTGGCGCTGGCCTGCGACTTCATCGTGGCCTCCGACGACGCCACGTTCGGCACGCCGGAGATCGACATCGGCCTGTGGCCGTACATGATCACCGTGCCGATGCGGCACTCGATGCCGCCGAAGAAGGCGCTCGAGCTGATGATGACCGGTCGCCGGGTCGACGCGGCCGAAGCCGAGCGGATCGGGTTCGTCAACCGGGTCGTACCGGTGGGCGAGCTCGACGCCGCGGTCGACGAGCTCGTCGCGGCGCTCGCCGCCAAGCCGCCCGTCGCCATGAAGCTCGGCCGCGACTCCTTCTACGGCACGTGGGACCAGGCGGCAGACGAGGCGCTCCCGCTGCTCCACGCCTTGCTCACGGTCACGGCTTCCACCGAGGAAGCGGCCGAGGGCCTGGCCGCGTTCGCCGAAAAGCGCCCCCCGGCCTGGCGGGTGTGAGGTTCAGCGGGCGGCGAGGCGGGCCCGCACCTCGGGTCGGCGCAGCGGCGGCACGGTCTTCGGGGGTTGCTTGCGGGGCGGCAGCTCTGCGAGCAGGGCGAGGGTCGTGGCGGTGACCTCGGCGACGGCGCGCTCGAACACGTCCTCGGTGGCGGGCGACGTCTTTTGCACCCCGCTCACCTTGCGGACGTACTGACGGGCTGCGGCCTCGACTTCGGCGACCGTGGCGGCGGGGACCAGGCCCCGGAGAGTGGTGATGTTGCGGCACATGCCCCCAGTGTCGCCGGTCGGGGCTCGAGCGCGCGGCGCGTATCGTCGGCGGCCATGGCCGTGCACGTGGAACCCAGTGGCGACGGCGACGCGATCCGCGTCGTCACTCTCGATCGACCGGAGCGCCGCAACGCCCTCGACCACGCCACGTTGGAGGCGCTGCTCGGCGCGCTCGGCGACCTGCCGGCGGCCACCCGGGCGGTCGTGCTCACCGGCGCCGGCGGGTTCTTCTGCGCGGGAGCCGACCTCACCACCGTCGAGGACGAGGGGTTCGTGGCGCTGCTCCGGTCGGTGTTGCAGGCCATGCGCAGCGTGCCGGTGCCGGTGCTCGCGGCGATCGAAGGCCCGGCGTTGGGTGCCGGCACGCAGCTCGCCCTGGCCGCCGACCTCCGGGTCGCCACGGCCGACGTGTCGTTCGGGATCCCCGCCGCAAAGTTGGGCCTCACCGTCGACCAGTGGACGGTCGACCAGCTCGTGGTCGCGGCAGGCGACGGGCCGGCGCGGGGGCTCCTGCTCGGGGTCGAGGTGCTGCGGGGGAGCGACCTCCACCGCACCGGCTTCGTCCACCGCCTGGTCGAGCCCGGCTCAGCCCTCGACGCGGCCTTGGCATGGGCCACGGAGCTGGCGGACCTGGCGCCGCTCACGCTGGCCGCCCACAAGCTCATGTTGGCCGCGTCGACCGGTGTGGTCGGCGCGGCCGAAGCGGCGGCCGCCCGCGACCGGGCCTGGGCGAGCGCCGACCTCCAAGAAGGCCTCGCCGCGTTCCAGGCCCGCCGTCGCCCTGACTTCACCGGCCGCTGACGCGACCGGGACCGGGCGTCAGAAGTTCGACGGCAGCAACGTGGACACTTGGCCGAAGAAGGCCCACAAGGCCAGCAGGAACACCGGCACCCCGGCCACATACGGCGCCCACCGGCGCCAGCCCAGCGCGAAGCGCCGGTCGAGCTCGCGTGACGCGGCCCACGTGACCGCCCAGATCGCGGCGCAGAGCAGGCCCCATCGGATCATCGGCAGGTACTGACCCCAGCCGATGTCGATGTGGAACCGCATGGCCTGCCCTTGGTGTTGCCCGGCGAGCGGTTGCACGGGTGGCCCGACCAGCTTGGCCTGCACGATGATCCGCTTGGCTGCCGAGTACCGGGGATGGCAGGCCGTGAGCGTCAGGCGGTTGTCGCCGAAGTCGTCGAGCACCTGCACGTCGGTGGGCGCCACGATCAGCGGGTCGCCCATCACCTTGTAGTAGAAGGTGCCCTGCACGGTCTCGACGACGATGTCGTCGCCGGCCTCGAGCTGGTCGATGTCGGCGAAGGGCGCGCCGTACGTGGTGCGGTGGCCGGCGATGCCGGCGTTGCCCCGCTGGCCCGGGAGCGGCGTGCTCGGGTAGTGGCCCGGCCCTCGGCGCAGCTCGGCATCGCTGACACCCTCGACCATGGTCTTGTCGACGTGGATCTTCGGGATCTTGATCACGCCGATCGGGTCGCCGATCTTGGGCGCCGGACCGTTCGACGCGGCGGGCTTGCCGTTCGGCAGGTTGAGCGTGGAGTTGTCGGTGTCCGGCGTGGTGGTGCCGGTGGTCGGCGTGGTGGTCGACGATGCGCCCACCGACTGGCGCAGCTGCTCGTAGCGGTGCTCCAGCGTCTTTTGCGCGCTGGCCTCGTTGAGGTTGGTGCCCCACAGCTCGTAGCCCACGAACAGGAGCAGCAGGACGCCGATGGCGATGAGGGCACGCCCGAGGACGAGCGCAACGTGTGCCACGACGGGGCCCAATCGCCTTGGTTCGGACATCAGCCGCTCATCATGCACCCTGGCCGCCACCCGATCGGATCACGACGCCTGCGTCGGCGGCCGACCTGGGTGGGGCGCCGGCCGCGGGAGCGGCGGTTTCGGCCTTGCGTGCATTGGTCCGCCCAGGGGGGTCGTCAGTAGCGTGGTGGCGTCCCCATGGAGCACGTCATCCACTTCCGTCAGGCGGTCTCCCTGTTGGGTCGGTTCCCTGCGCTGGCCGGCGTCGACCTCGACGTCGCCCACGGCGAGATCGTCCTCGTACAAGGCGCCAACGGCGCGGGGAAGACGACCCTGCTCCGGAGCTGCGCGGGCCTGCTGCCGATCGTGTCCGGC
Source organism: Acidimicrobiales bacterium (assembly GCA_035547835.1). Classification (NCBI taxonomy): domain Bacteria; kingdom Bacillati; phylum Actinomycetota; class Acidimicrobiia; order Acidimicrobiales; species Acidimicrobiales bacterium. Next base: position 10,647 of record DASZTW010000020.1, on the reverse strand, counting down.
GAGGCGTCGGTCCTCGGCCACGACTTGCGCGTCGACCGCCGCGGAGTGCGGCACCGGGTGGGGATGTTGGGTCACGCCACGGGTTTGTACGACGACCTCACCGTGGCCGACAACGTGCGCTTCTGGGCTCGCGCCGTGCGTGCCCGCGACGTCGACGCGGGGGCGGCCATGGAGCGTCTCGGGTTGAGCGGTCGCCTCGCGGGCGTGCTGGTCGGTCGCCTGTCGGCGGGCCAACGGCGCCGCACCGCGCTCGCGTGCCTGGTGGCGCGCCGTCCCGAGCTGTGGCTGCTCGACGAGCCGCACGCCGGTCTCGACGCGGCCGGTCGCGACACCATCGACGAGATCGTCCGGGCTGCGGCGGCGGCCGGCGCCACCGTGTTGGTGGCATCGCACGAGCTCGAGCGCGCCGGCGGGCTGGCCGATCGGCGCATCGTGTTGAGCGGCGGGATGGTGGTCCACGACGAAGCGGTCGAGGCGGCGCCGGCGTCGGCGCCGGCAGCGCCCGCTGACGCCGAGGCCGAGGCCGAGGTCGCACCGGCGGTGACCTGTGCTTCGTGACCGACCGCTGCACGACGCGGTGTTGGTGGCGGGCAAGGACTTGCGGCTCGAGTGGCGGTCGCGCGTGGGGCTCGGGCAGATGGCGCCGTTCGCGCTGCTGATCTTGTTGCTGTTCGCGTTCGCGCTCGACGACCAGCGCGGCGTGCTGCAACGCGCGACGCCCGGCCTGTTTTGGATCATCGTGCTGTTGACCTCGCTGCTCGCGGTGCAGCGGTCGTTCGGCGCCGAGGCAGCCGACGGCGCCCGCGACGCACTGCGCCTCTCGCTGCTCGACCCGGCGGGGATCTTCCTCGGCAAGGTGGCCGGGGTGGCGGCCCAGCTGCTGGCGATCGAGGCGCTGCTGTTCGCCGGCGTGGCCATCTTGTACAGCACCGACCTGGCCGGTGGTCTGCTGCTCACGGCCACCTGCCTGGTCGCGACCTTGGGGATCGCAGCGGCCGGTACATTGTATGGCGCACTCGTCGCTGGGGTGCGGGGCCGCGAGACCCTGCTCCCGTTGCTGTTGCTCCCCGTCGTGGCGCCGGTCCTGATCGGCGCCACCCAGGCTTTCGAGGCCGCGCTGGGCACCAGCTCCACCAGCGGTTGGGCCTGGCTCGGGCTGTTGGGCGTCTTCGCCTTGGTGTACGTGGCGTTTGGCATTCTCGCTTTCGGATCGGTCTTGGAGGAATCGTGAACGCGCTCGGTACCGGCTCCCGCGGGAGCCGGATCCTCGGTGCTCTGACGTTGGTGAGCATGGTGTTCCTGGCCGTGATGGCGCTGGTCGTCACCCCGGCCGACGAGAACCAGGGCGACGCGGCCCGGTTGCTGTACCTGCACGTCGGCTCCGCGCTCACCGCCTTCCTCGCGTTCGGTGTCACCGCGCTCGGGTCGATCCTGTACCTGTGGCGCAAGACGGAGTTCTGGGACCTGCTGGCGGGCGCGTCGGCCGAGGTCGGCGTGGTGCTCACCGGCCTGTGCCTGATCTCGGGCTCGTTGTGGGGCCGGCCGGTCTGGGGCGTGTACTGGACCTGGGACGCCCGCCTCACCAGCACGGCCCTGATGTTCGTGCTGTTCTGCGGCTACCTCGCGCTGCGCAAGGTGCTGCTCGGCTCGCCGTCGCGGGCGAAGTGGAGCGCCGTGGCGGGTCTGATCGCCGCGGTCAACCTGCCGATCGTGCACTACTCGACCGTGTGGTGGAACTCGCTGCACCAGGGGCCCACCATCACCCGCCTCGACCCGCAGATCGAGGGGTCGATGCTGTTCACGCTGATGTTCTCGATGTTCGCGTTCACCTTGGCGTACGGCTGGCTGCTGCTGCACCGCTTCCGCGTCCAATACCTCGAAGTGCGGGCCGAAGACCTCGGGCTCGACGTGGCGCTGGCCGAACGGCGTGCCGAGGCCGAACTTCCGCCGACGAGCGGAGGGGTCGGGGGCGGCACGGGCGACGGGGTGGGTGGCCCTGCGCCGGGTGGCAAGGCGCCGGTGGCGGAGGTGGCCCGATGACGGTGCTCGCTGTGCTCGTGGCCGCGGCCGACGATGTGCCGCAGGACCCGTGGCCGTTCGTGATCGTCGGCTACGTGATCATGGGTCTCGGCCTGATCGCGGTGGCGGTCCAGACCGTGGTGCGCGGTCGCCGCCTCGCCCGCCGCGTGCCTGCGGGTCAGCGGCGCTGGCTCGAGGTGCGCGCCGCTGAGGTCGCTCGGCGAGATGCCGCGCCGGCCCCCGCCGCGGCGACCGGCGCGCCGCCCGCCGACGCCCCCGAAGCGACCGGCGCCAAGTGACCGGGCACGACCCGGGCGCGCCCACCGAGGACCCCGGCAGCGGCGAGGGCGTCGACGCAGAGCTCGAAGGCGGCCTCGGCCGCCCGGTCGCAACCGCCGACACGCTCGAGCTGAGCCCTCGTTCGGGCCCGACGTCGCCCGCCGCCAACCGCCGCCGCCACCGCCGTCGCCTCATGGTGGGTGGGGTGCTGGTGGTGCTGGTGGCCGCCGCCGCCTTCCTCATCACCCAGCTCGGCTCGGCGACCACCTACTTCTACAACGCCGACCAGGCGGTGGCGAAGAAGGCCAGCCTGGGCGCGCGCACCTTCCGGATCCAGGGCACCGTCGTCGCCAAGCCGGTGAAGGTCAGCGAGCAGGATGGCGAACGGCTCACGTTCGACATCGCGTTCAACGGCGTGCGGGTGCCGTGCAACTACTTCGGCGGTGAGCCGTCGTCGCTGTTCAAGGCCGGTGAGCCGGTGGTGCTCGTGGGCCACTTCGACGGTGACACGTTCCGGGCGCACCAGATCCTCGTGAAGCACGACGCCACGTACAAGGCGAAGCATCCCGACCGGGTCAGCTCGGACGCACCGTGAACGCCTCGCTCGGCACCCTCGGTGTCGTCATCGCGTTCGTGGGCAGCGTCCTCGGCGTCGTCACCCTCGTGTGGGCGCTGCTGAAGCGTCGTGACGACGTGTTGGCGACCAGCCCCTGGTTCGCCGGGGTGGTGCTGGTGGGCGGCGTGGTGGCGGTGGCCGCCATGCAGCGGGCGCTGATCACCCGCGACTTCACGGTGAAGTACGTGGCCGACAACGGGTCCTCGCGCACGCCGCGGTTGTTCAACATCGCCACCATGTGGAGCGCGCTCGAGGGCTCGATCCTGCTGTGGGGTCTCGTGCTGGGAGGCTTCATCGCCGCGGTGGTGTGGAAGTTCCGCAAGCGCCTCACCGACCCGCTGTTCGGCTGGGCGATGGTCACCATGTTGGTGGTCGCGGCGTTCTTCTTCGGCCTCATGATGGGCCCGGCCAACCCGTTCCGCCGCTACAACCCCGGGCCCGGGTTCGATGGTCCCGGCCCGAACCCGCTGCTGCAGAACAACCTGCTGGTCGCGTACCACCCGCCGATGCTGTACCTCGGCTTCGTCGGCTTCACCGTGCCGTTCGCGTTCGCCATCGCCGCGCTGATCACCGGCCGCGTCGGCGAAGGCTGGCTGCTCGAGACCCGCCGGTGGACGCTGCTGGCGTGGGCGTTCCTCACCGCCGGCATCATCCTCGGGGCCTGGTGGAGCTACGAGGTGCTCGGCTGGGGCGGCTACTGGGCGTGGGACCCGGTCGAGAACGCGTCGTTCCTGCCGTGGATCACCGGGACCGCGTACCTCCACTCGGTCATGGTGCAAGAGCGTCGCGGCATGTTGCGGGTCTGGAACTTGTCGCTGGTGTGCGCCACGTTCTCGCTCACGATCCTGGGCACGTTCCTCACCCGATCGGGCGTGCTCGACTCGGTCCACGCGTTCTCCGACTCCACGCTGGGGCCGCTGCTGCTCGGGTTCTTCGCGGTGGTCGTGCTGGTCAGCGTGACCCTCATCGGGTGGCGCGGCGATCGCTTGCGCTCGCCCGGCCGCATCGACTCGCCGGTGTCGCGCGAAGGCGCGTTCTTGATCAACAACCTGCTCTTCGCCGCGTTCGCGTTCGTGGTGCTGTTGGGCACGGTGTTCCCGCTGATCGTCGAAGCGCTCCGCAACAACCGCATCAGCGTCGGCTCCCCGTACTTCGACCGCCTCTCGATGCCGATCGCGATCGCGCTGCTGTTCATGATGGCCGTGGCGCCGGTGCTGCCGTGGCGCAAGGCGTCGATGGAGACCTTGCGCACCCGCTTGATCATCCCGGGGTGGTGTGGCGCGGCCGCGATCTTCATCGCCGAAGTCGCGGGCGCGCGGGGCCTCGGTCAGCTCGTGGCGTTCGGGCTCGGCGGGTTTGCGGCGGGCGCGGCGGGCCGACAACTCGTGCTCGCGACGCGCCGCAACGGTTGGCGTGGCCTGGTGGGGCGCACCAACGGTGGCATGGTCGTGCACCTCGGGGTCGTGATCTTGGCGGTCGGGATCGCCGCGTCGTCGAGCTACTCGACGCATCAGGAGTTCACGCTCACACCCGGGCAGACCGTGGTGGTCGACGGCCACCGCATCACGTACCACCAGACCCGCACCGTCGCCGAGAAAGCGCGCACGTCGGTGATCGCGGCGGTCAGCGTCGACGGCGCCACCAAGCACCCGGCGCTGCGCCAGTTCCCCAACGCCAGCCAGGCGATCGGCAGCCCGTCGGTGCAGTCGAGCTTCACCCAGGACGTGTACCTGGCGTTGCTCGACAGCGACACGTCGACCGGCAAGATCACGTTGCGGGTGATCGTCGAGCCGCTGGTGAGCTGGATCTGGGCGGGCGGAGCGGTGATCTTCGGCGGCTCGCTGCTCGCCGCCTTCCCCGGCCGGCGCCGCCGGCCCACCGCTCCGGTGTCGGAAGGGCTGGGCACCCCGGCTGCGCCGGTCGACGAGCCCGAGGCTGACACCGATCTCGAGCCGGTCCCCACCGGCGCGCCGACATGACGCCCGAGCGGAGCTCCGCGACGCCACCTGGGCCGGCGCGCCGCCGCCCCCGCTGGGCGGCGCTGGCGGCCATCCCGGTCGGCGTGGTGGTGGTCGTGTTGATCGTGGTGCTCGCGGTGTCGAAGCAAGCGGGCGACTCGGCCGACTCCAACTTGGTGGGCAAGGCTGCGCCGGGCCTCACCGGCAAGCTGCTCGACTCGGCCAGCGGCAAGGTGACGTCCACGTCGTTCGACCTGCCTGCGCAGCCGGGCAAGTGGGTGGTGGTGAACTTCTTCGCGTCGTGGTGCGTGCCGTGCCGCGACGAAGCCCCTGAGCTCAAGAAGTGGGCCGAAGCGCACGAGGCGGCCGGCGACGGCGAGCTGGTGCAGATCGTGTACCAGGAGAGCCCGTCGGACAGCGCCCGGTTCTTTCGCGACAACGGCGGGTCGTCGTGGCCGGTGGTGGTGGGCGACACCGGGAACTTGTCGCTCGACTGGGGAGTGGCGAAGGTGCCCGAGACGTTCCTGGTCGACCCGTCGGGCCGGATCGTGCTCAAGGTGATCGCGCCTGTCACGCAGGCCTGGCTCGACCGCCAGATCGCCGAGTTCCAACAGGCGGCCGGATGACCCGAGCGGCCAAGCAGCGGTTCCCGTGGTGGTTGCCGTGGGGCCTGCTGGCGATCGCGGTGGTGGTGCTGCTGGTGATCGGCGCGCAGCCGCGGCATCACCTGTCGCTCGACGAGCGCACCGACCGGGTGGCGCGCACGATCAAGTGCCCGGCCTGCACCGACGAGTCGGTGGCCACGTCCGACGCGCCGGTTTCGCGTGCGGCGCGCAAGCTGATCCGTCAGCAGCTCGCCGCCGGACGGTCGCCCGACCAGATCCGTGCCTACTTCGTGAGCCGTTACGACCGGTCGATCCTGCTGACGCCCAGCCGCTCGGGGTTCGACAGCCTGGTGTGGATCCTGCCGGTGGTGGTGGGACTGCTCGGCGCGGGCGGTCTCGGGCTCGCGTTCTGGCGCTGGCGCCAGCGCGACCCGGCCGCGGTGAGCGACGACGACCGTGCCCTGGTGGCCGCCGCGCTCGCGGCGGACGGAGGGGGTGCGTCGGGTGGGGGCGCGGGTTCGCCGGGCAGCCGCCCGGAGACCGACGCGTGACCCGGCCGGTGTCGAGCCCGACCTCCCGCCCGTCCGGGGGCGCGCCCCGGCCGCGTGCAAAGGCTGGCCGCCTCGATCCCGACGAGTTGGCGCGGCTCGAGGAGGAGCGGGCGTTCCTGCTCGGCAGCTTGGCCGATCTCGAGCGCGAGCGCGAGGTCGGCGATCTCGACGACGACGACTACCGCACCTTGCGCGACGACTACACCGGCCGCGCGGCCGAAGTGCTGCGGGCGATCGACGAGCGCCGCGCGGCGATCGAAGCAAGCCACCGTCCACGTCGACCCGGCCGTGTGATCGCCACCGCCGCGGCGGTCGTCGTGCTGGCGGTGGGCGCCGGCATCTGGGTGGCCCACTCGTCGGGCTCGCGCAAGCCCGGCCAGACGATCAGCGGCAACGCCAACGTGACCGACAGCGCCTCGCCCACTACGGCCGGATCTGGGTCGACGACCGCCACCACCAGCCCGGCCACCAAGTGCATCGGCGAGATCAGCAGCGACGCTCTCGGCGCGCTCAAGTGCTTCCAGACCGTGCTGGCCAAGGCGCCAAACGACCCGGTGGCGCTCACCTACCGGGGCTGGGCGCTCACCCTGGCCGCCGAGTCGGCCACGAACCCGACGCAAGTTGTCGAGCTGCGAAACGCCGCCGAGTCGAGCCTGAAGCGAGCCGTGCAAGTGGCCCCGAAGCTCGGCGACCCCAAGGCGTTCCTGGCGATCCTGTACACCAACGCAGGGGAGTGCGACGACGCCCGCCAGCAGGTTGCCGCGCTCGACGCCCTCGGTCTGCCATCCGACTCGCAGATCATGCAGCTCGTCGACACCCAGCTCCGCCCCCAACTCGCCAACGGCGCCTGCCCACCCGGCTGAGGTTCCCGGGCGGGCACGAGATCGGGTCTGTCGGACACCACTCCGAGGTCACGCCCGTTGGTACTCCTCAGGTAGCGCGTCGAGATGTGAACTCCTCGCGGCGATGATCTGGAACAGTCGCGTCTCGTCTCGAAGCCCATCGGAGACACGTACTTCCGGCGGCTGGTCAGCCCTACGAAGCCGACCGAGCGACCGCCGAAAGTGGTCCGCGCCCCGACGAGCTCGGTCCACGGCTTGACGGCGGCGATGCAGTCGTAGCCCCCGGCGGGCATCGAAACGGGCGGTCAACCACCCGGCGCCCAAGGTCATCGTCGCGTCGTGAGCGGCCGGGGCGCACGCCGCCGTTCTGGCGCCGAATGACCATGACGGCGACGCCGCTGACACCTGCTGGCAGGGCACCCCACCGCAACGAGATCTCGCGTCCGGCCGCCACGACGAGCTCGTACAGCATCCACCGCCAGCCACGTCGCGACACGGCAGACCGACCGGCGACCCCGTTGGAAGGCCATCATTCACACCTACCGTCGATCAGACTTGGCGCGAGCACGACAGGTGCTGACAACCAGGCCGACGGCAGGGATCCAGAGGAAGGCGTTGCAGGCGACTCGGACCCAGGACGGGCCCCAGAGGTTGCCGACGCCAAGCAGGACGAGTCCGATAGCCCAGGACATCCCGTCGGTCCCGGCTATCGACCGCACGGCCCGATTCGTGAACAAGGACGGCGCGGTCCCGAGGAGCAGTGCTGCCGCGAACGGAACAGCCAGGTAGGCGAACGCCGTCGACAACAGCGGCCGATACTCATGTCGCAGCAGGAGGACTACGACCGAAGCAGCTGTCAGGAGGCCAAGGAGGGCCTTCGCCCATGCCGGAACGGCCACGGCATGCCAGATGGCCCGGCGGTGCCGGTCCTCAGTCGGCGGCATCGGTGTCCCGCTCGGGAACGCCCACAATCCAGTACCACACAGCGACGATGATCGCGCCGTACCCCTGTGTGTCGGCGCTTCCAGGAGCGTTGCTGGCCTCCCATGCCTCTCGGAAGCTCTGTCGTAACGTGACGCGTCGCCTGCTCACAGGTGGCGCCCAAAGTAACAGTATGAAGGGGCGTCATTGGAGACGAGCATCGGGATAGCAGTGATCACACGGAGGATCCGCCTGACCCATCTGACACAGCGGTGCTGCGGATCGGGATGAGCGAGGTGAGAACCATTCATTCTGAGTCTCCAAGTGGCAGGAAAACACAATATCGCTTGCGGAGGCGAGGTATAGTGAGGCTGGATTCGGCTTGGATACTCATTACGTCTCGTCGCGTAAGTGCGCGTAAGCGGTTCGTAGCTGGCGGAACCCGATATACGCGCAGAGAACCTCAAAGAGGCATCCCACGACCACAATGGCGATGGCCGGTAAGCCGGTGGTCGTTAGTCCAACGCAGAAGACAATATTTATCACCGTGGTGATCAGTATCGAGGCTTGCAGAGAATGCCTTGCCGCCCACTGGCGGCGGCCCTCAAGTGTGGCAAACGACGGTCGAGATCCCATGCCTATCCGAACCTCTCGCTATGTACGGTTATCGTGGAAGAATTGGCGCGCCCGGCGGCATGCCCGGGTTGTTCGCCTGCGCGGCGCCATAGCCGCACCCAGCCAGACCGCCAGCCAAGCCCCCGAACGGAATGGCCTCAGGTCCGAGCTCCGCGGCAGCGGCTCCACCACCAATGGACCCGAACGGAGCGGCCTTTGCGCATCCGATCACACCCTTCACGATTGCCTTTCCTACGGAGAAGACCGTCCGGAGCGGCCCCCAATTCATCCTGCCAACCGTCGACCCATGTCCGATTCCGCCCATACCTTCACGGCTGCAGCGTATTGATCGTCGGCTCTCCCCTGGGGCGTGTTCGGCACCTGGACGGATGATGTGAAAGCCGCCGTTCATGACTCCCTGGTCGATGATGCGCCTTCTCTGGCGGTCTCGCTCCCGGAGGATCTTGCGTGCGACTTTGCCGATGGCGCCTTGGTGGCCGTGGTTGCAGTTGGTGGTGCCGGTGGCACCGCACGGCATCAGTAGGCCGCCTAGGTCGGTGGCGCCGATGGGGTTTTGGTTGGTGTAGTCGTAGTTGTTGGCGGTGCCGCCGGGGATGGGGTCGATGGTGAGGAATCTGCCGAGCGCGGGGTCGTAGGGTCGGGCGCCCATCTCGATGGTGGGTCGGAGGCCGGGTTGGTGTTCGACGGGGCGGGTTTTGGTGCCGAGCCAGGCGTAGTCGTAGTCGCCGGGCAGGTTGTCGGCGACACCGGCGAGCGGGTTACCGAACGGGTCATACCGCAGCGTCGGGCTGGTCTTGACACCGGCACTATTGGTGGTGGCGGCGACGTCGCCGTGAACGTTCGGGTAGCTCCACACGTCACCGCTGGCCTGGCGGGTGACGGTCACCCCGCCCGGCAACCCCAACATGCGGGCCGTCACCACCCCGGCGCTGTCCAACACAGCAATGATCGTGGTATGGGCGGTATCGGTGACGATGATCGCGCCATGCCCCTGCGTGTCGGCGCTTCCAGGGGCGTTGCTGGCCTCCCACGCCTCTCGGAAGCTTTCTCGCAACGTGACCCTGTGCCGGCTCACGGTTCGCGGCCCTTGTGGTCGCCCTCCCGCGCCCATTATCACTGAGATGACTGATACTCGCTCGCTCACTCGGCGAGCGTGACGGTGAGTCTTGCATCCGGCATTATTGCCATGCGTACACCCGCCCCAGACGAATAGGAGTCGGCGTGCCCGCCAGCAGCGCGCGTTCATGACGGTCGTATTAGGTACACTCCCGCACCTACGATCGCGAGGAGGACCAGCCGTGCCGGGCTTGACGACCCGTTGATTCGTAGGGCGACCTCAAACGCCGCTGCCACCCAAAAGGCGCGCACAGTCCACCGCCAGGTGCGTTTGTTCATCGCGAGCCGACCCTTGGCCCACATCCTCTTTGGCGGAACGCCGCGGGCTCCCTGTTGCCTGGTCCCGGACGGACCGTCGAGCGGTACGCGTGTCTGCACCCGGTAGATCAAGAATGCCATCGATGTACCACCGATCATCAAGCCAACAATGCCCGCCATCTGATGCCTCCACACAGCCACGTAACATCCGAGCCCAAATATGAACAGGCCGCCAGCGAAGAACCCGGCTAGCACTGCCAGTTCAGGAGAGTCCATATTGTGGAGACGAGCGCGGAGCTCTCGCGCGGAGTGGCGTCTCATTTGATGTGGTTGAACAACAGCTGACCGCCCGACACGAACGCACAACCGAGTATCGCTCCGGCCACGTTGCCAAGGATCGGAACACCCGAGCCGTAGGCTGCTCCAAGGAACCCACCCTCTAGGCAATCACCGGAATAGTTCGCGACTGTCTCCCAGTTGATCTTTGGATCTGGAACTCTCTTGTACTTATTGGCGACAATGTGAGGCGGTTCGGGCACGGGTTCGTATCGGCGGGTTACCGGGTTGCGTCGATACAAGGGGAGCGGCGTACGGCTAACGACGGTTCGGTAGCGTCGCCCGTTAATGACATAGTGCTTGACGTAGGTCGTCGGTGCCGGATTGCTGAAGTAGCCGGCGATGTCCGGCGGTAGCAGCTTTCCGTCGAGGTCGGTGGCGCCGATGGGGTTTTGGTTGGTGTAGTCGTAGTTGTTGGCGGAGCCGCCGGGGACGGGGTCGATGGTGAGGAATCTGCCGAGTTGAGGGTCATACGGTCGGGCGCCCATCTCGATGGTGGGGCGTAGCCCG